>CAZYAM010000091.1:0-12085 GCA_964645575.1 uncultured Ignavibacteriaceae bacterium | reverse complement strand
CTTTTTACCTCTTTCTAAAAATATTTCCATACTTTTTGTACAACCACAGATATAATTAAAACTATAATATTTGCTAATCAGTATCAACAGTGGCATAATTTATATTACCAATATATATCTCGTAGGGACATCCAATTACTTCCCGCTTTGTTTTGGAGGAATGTCCCTGCGAAACTTTTACTTCGATACACTGTTTTGCTGCTATTCAGTATTCTCGTTCGTCATTTTGACAACTTTGGAAATCCGGATAACCTCCATGAAATACTGTTTTTGGTTGAAGTAATTCCCTTCTTTGTATATCTCGATAATTGAATAAGGGTTTAATAAGTATTATAATATCATACTAAGATATAGATTACAAAGAGATATTGATATTATCTTCTATGAAATTTCAATAAAAGGATAACCATGAAAAAGATAATAATATTCATTTGGCTTTTAATTACAGCCCATTCTTTATTTGCCCAGGCCGCAAAAACAATAGTATTAAATCAACCCGATAAAGACAGAGGATACTCTGTTATGAAAGCTTTATCGCTAAGGGCATCGGCAACAGAATTTGATACTGCAAGTATCGATCTTCAGGATTTATCCGATCTACTATGGGCCGCTAATGGAATTAACAGGCCTAAAGAAGGGAAACGCACAGCCCCGTCGGCAATCAATGCACAGGATATCGATATTTATGTTTTTATGAAAACCGGCATTTATTTTTATAATGCAAAAAAACATTTACTCGAACTTTTTGTCGAAGATGATCGCCGGAATCTGATTGCCGACATGCAGGCGTTTGTGTCAAGGGCTCCGGTAATTCTTCTGTTAGTATCGGATATTTCCAGATTTACATTTAAAAACGATTCGTTAAAAATGATCTGGGCGGCAGAAGATGCCGGGATAGTATCGCAAAACATTTCGCTTTTTTGCGCATCTGCCGGCCTTTCTACAAGACCAAGGGCTTTTATGAATCAAGAAAAACTTCGGAAAGTGCTTAAACTAAAAGACTCCCAACATTTAATGTTGAATAATCCTATTTCATATAAAAATAAATAGAACACTTACATTACAATAGACATAAAATATTTGTCAGTTCCTATTTAATACCGATAATGTATTCGGCTTGAGTGTAATTGGAGTTTTTAATGACTGCTTATAAGGAGTTCTGCAGCACTGTTACTTAGAGAAACACTTCATTTTTTTTCAAACAATTCGCGGAGCATCGCAACAATTTCTGCTGTATTATACGGTTTCTGAATAAAATTCTCGGCGCCGGATTTGATTATCTGCTCTTTCACATAAGGATGAAAATATCCGCTTGCAAGAATTCCTTTCAATTCCGGATTAATGTTCTTCATTCTGAGAAATGCATCCCAGCCGCCAAGGTTAGGCAGACCGAGATCGGAAAGAACAACTCCGATGCTGTCTTTATTCTTCGTAAATACGTCTACGGCATCTAAACCGTCAACCGCTGTGAGCACCTTAAAATCATGCGCTTCCAGCATAGTTTTTAAAAGTTCGCGCAAACTATCGTCATCTTCGACAACAAGGACTGTATCGTATTTCTTCAATACCCCAACCTTTAGCTGTTCTTCAAAATCGATCAACACTTTCTTGCCTTAAGCCCGGAAGCATATTACATAATGGAAGGCAAACACCCTGAAAATAACCTCGATCACGGAAATTTTCTCCCGCAAATAGGATAACAACTTAGACAGCCTATGTATAAAATATATCTACGATTCTTCTATGTCAAGTATTATCCCAAAATTGGGAAATATTCATTCTTCAATAGCTATTATACAAGAAGTTTCTTTCTTTTCCTCTCCTCTTTAAAGAACAAATAACGCAAGGTTAAAACCAAGAGCATACTACTCCATTACCTGACAGTCAATTCAGAATGGAAATTCTTGAGAGCTGTCGAAAATCGGTTCTGCCTTTTTCGTTTTCGGTTTGAGCGCCTTTTGATGGACTTTATTGGACTTCACATAGATTGCTTTATTCGGCTCGGCAGGACATACATATTCGCATGCACCGCATCCGACACATATATCAATATTGGTTTCCGGAATCATAAGAAACTCGCCGTATGGAACCATGTATACTGCTTTTGTCGGGCAGTGCTCGGAGCATGCGCCGCAGTCTTTCTCATTTTTTACGACTATGCAATCATCTCTGACAAACTGTACTTGTCCAATCTGTACTTCTTTTTTCGAAGAATAACTAAGCGGTAAAATTGCACCGGTCGGGCAAATATTCCCGCAATATGAACAATCATAGTTGCAGTAACCGATGTCATAATTCATTCTCGGTTGAAAAACGCCTGTTATTCCATATTCGAGAAATGATGGAAACAGCACTTGAGTCGGACAATTACTGATGCACAAGTGACAAGCTGTGCAAAGCGAGGAAAACCTTTCTATATTTAATGAGCCGGGAGGCGATATCGGATACTTACGATTTTCAATATATCCATTTTTACTTTTATCTTCAGATTTTCCATCTCCAATAACAGGCAGTAAAAGGCCGAGGGCAGGCAATACCGAGCTTTTTAGGACTTCCCGTCTCCCTGTATCCGCTTTTGAGGATTCACTCGTATTTCTCTTCCATCTTCTTTGATAACTTATTCCGTTAGTCGGACAACTATCTATACAGTTAAAACATCCTATACAAGCAGCAAAATCGATCTCTTTTGAACTGCTGTTAATACAGCCGGCTTTACAGACACGATCACATAATCCGCATTCCTTGCAATTGCCCCCGTCGATTACAATCCTGTAAAATGAGAACCTGGATAGAAGTCCCAGATAAGCTCCAGCCGGGCATAGCAAATTACAGAACAACCGTCCGTGTTTGTATGAGAGATAAGTCACTAATACTAATATACAGAAAGAAGCAAACACTGTTATAAAGTTGATGTTAAGAATCGGGATTTCATGTATAAGCATATAACCGAAGGCACCAAGGAGATAGCTAATCGCATTATTCGCCGCCACAACGAGAGGGCTTAACAGATTTGTAACAATGCGGCCGTAATTGCTGTATGGTTCAAATAAATTCAAAAGAATTACACTTCCGGAGAATGCAAGAATTGTTGTAACAACAAATAATAAGTAATGCAAAATATAATGCTGTTTTTTATACTTAAACCTGCGGCGGCGATCTATACGTTTTGCAACACGAATTACGATATCCTGTAAAATCCCAAGCGGGCATAAAGTCGAACAATAGATCCTGCCGAAAAGAATCGTTAATATTGAAACGAGGAAAAATCCCAGCGACGCGGCACTTAATACAGTTAATGTCCGCATGAACGACGGTATAATCTGAGTCGATCCAAAGAACAAACATACTCCGGCAGGAACTACATTATTGATGTCAATAAAGATGAGTGTTATCGCAAGAAAAAAAAGGATCGCTACAACAATACGAATTCTTTTCAACCGCTTCAACAATCTACCTCAGATGGTTATTCGTTCTATGCGAAGATTCTCTAAATCCATCCTGCCGATTTTTTGATCAGCGGCTAACTGGATATGACGCACATCAGCGGGTTCTATGCCAAAGAGTTTAGCAGCTGCAGTATCTACGGTAACCATATCGGTTGAAATGAGGAGTGATTTCATAGTCACAACATCTTCTACTGAAACACCGCGCGGTCCGTTTTGCTTCATGACATAATACGCATCAACAATATTTAGCGCCGGTTTGCGATAGCCGGCATAATCTGCTATGCACTGGTGCAGATCGGTCCGATGCCATGTTCCCCTATCCCACACATTTCCCATTTGATTTTTCATTGCTATTGTTAAACGTGTTCCTCCGTGACTTTTCAGGATAGGAACGTTAATAAAAACATCCGTACCGAGAAGAAGTTCATGTTCTTTGACTTTCGTGAGGCTTTTACCCCAGGGAATCGATGCTTCGTGGTAGTATCCTTCCGTATGCGCCGGGGCAATTTTTCCACCGGCATCTTTCACGGCCGATTCGATACCGCTGTTCTTATAACATCGCTGCCAATTATCGCATGTGTGATCAAACACAAAAACCTCACTCGCACCTGCATCGAGGCATTGCCGAATAACTGCCGTAACCAGTTTCGGATTTGTATTCCCGGCACGCTCCGGCGAGACATCCCATCCGATATTTGGTTTAACAAGTACTTTTTGGCCTTTCCTCACAAACTTGCCTATTCCGCCTAAAGCCTTCATACCCTTTGCCAGCATCACATCCGGTTCACCTCCTTTGACTGCAACTAAATCAAACGGAAGCTCATCTGCTGTGAAAGAGGCAGAAAGAAGATTATCATATCTACCGGCAAGTGCGGCACCGACAACGATAGACGCACCGAAACCTTTTCTAAAAAAAGTTCTGCGATCCATGCTTAACCTCTTTGTTTCACAAATATTTTTGCTACAGTCTGTTTTTTCTAGACCCGACTCACTTTTCGAAAATAATTATATACAATTGTTGCCGCAGCTATAATTTTCAAGGCATCCCACCATGAGAAGATAAGGAATCCTGCCTGAATGGCGGTTATCCAATTATGTATATAGAATGTATTCAAATAAATAGTACCAAACGTAAAAATGACTAAAGAGCCGGCAGCCATAGATATTACCATCCACCAGAATTCCATGCGAAGCTTCGCAATAGATCCTATCACGAAAACTGCAATTGGAAACGAGAGCAGATATCCTCCTGTTGCACCGAAAATTCTCGAGAATCCCGATGCTCCGCCGGAAAAGATCGGCATACCTATAGCACCAACCAACAGGTAAAGTCCCATACTTATCGCTCCATTGCGTTTTCCAAGAAGTGCACCTGCCAAAAGAACAAAAAAGGTCTGCAGTGTATAAGGTACCGGTTGATTTGGTATCTCAATTTGTGCGCCAATCGCTGTAAGAATAGTGAAAGTAATAATCCAAAAAACTTGTACACCTGCTCGTTCATCGGGCAAGATGAGTTCTTTTATTGTGGTATTATTCGATTTAACGGACATTTAAATCTCCATTCTTTTAAATATTTACAAGATAAATTAGATAAATGTGGTAAGAAAATCAAACTTCTTCTGTATTCTTTTCTTGTTTGACTTACAGGCGATTTTTCAATATATTTTATATTTTACTCTCGTTGAGAGTTAGTTTTTTAATGATAGTCTCATCGATGGAATCGGAGTTCATCTCTGGTTTTTTAAGAAGGGAATACCACGCTTGCTGGGACAATTTCAGGCATTGCGTTATGGGCAGATGAACCGAATGATTGGGGTGTAGCCAAGTGGTAAGGCAGCGGCCTTTGGAGCCGCCACTCCCAGGTTCGAATCCTGGCACCCCAGCAATACAAATAACAGCCAAGAGATTGAAGATTATTGAGTTTTACTATTTTATACGAATGATGATATTAGTGAAAGGAATGCAATGAGCGAGTTAAAGATTTTCTCCGGACGATCAAACCGCCCATTGGCGAAGCAAATTTGCGCTGAAGCAGAGATACCTCTTGGAGAGGTTGCATTTCAGACATTCAGTGACGGTGAACTCTGGGTCAAGTTCATCGAAAACATACGCGGTGATGATGTTTTTATCATTCAGCCGACACAGCCGCCGGCGGAAAACTTGATGGAGCTGTTGATTATGCTGGATGCAGCGAAACGTGCATCCGCAAAACGTGTCACAGCTGTAATTCCGTATTTTGGTTACGCCCGTCAGGACAGGAAAGACCAGCCGCGCGTTTCGATAAGCGCAAAGCTTGTCGCCAATTTGATTACAAAAGCAGGTGCCGATCGTGTGATTACAATGGATTTGCATACTGCACAAATTCAGGGTTTTTTTGATATACCGATGGACCATTTATATTCATCGGCAGTATTGATTGAGCGTTTTAAGAAGATGAATATTTCTAATCTTGCTATCGCTTCGCCTGATGTCGGAAGCATTAAAATGGCACGTTCCTATGCTAAACGGCTCGATTGTGAACTGATTTTAATTGATAAACGCCGGCCGAAGGCGAACGAAGCCGAGGTATTGAATATCATCGGTAATACCGATAGTAAAAATATTTTGATTGTTGACGATTTGATCGATACAGGCGGTACATTCGTCAATGCAGCACAAGCATTAAGAAAAAACGGAGCAAAAGAGATTTTTGGCGCATGCACGCATCCGATCTTATCCGGAGAAGCTTATAAACGGATTGAAAAATCGGTTGTTAAGGATCTTGTCGTTACCGACACGCTTCCTTTAAAACAAGAATGTTCCAAAATTGAAGTTATTTCAACTGCAAAAATCTTTGCTCAAGCGATTCTCCGGACACATCGGAATGAATCGATCAGTTCGCTATTTGATATTGATAAAGATAAGTCTTAACGAGGAGATATACGATGTCTGAAATAACCTTAACTGCGGAAATCCGTAAGGATGTCGGTAAACGCTCTCGTGCACTTCGTGGAACCGGTAAAGTGCCTGGAATCTACTATGGACACGGGCAGCAAAATATTCCGTTATCATTACCGGAAATTTCGCTCAAACCGTTATATTCGACTTCAGCAATGCATGTTATAAATCTGAAGTTAGATGATGGTTCATCCCATATGTGCATTCTGAGAGATGTACAGCTCGATCCGGTTACCGAGCTACCTGTGCATTTTGATTTGTTTGGTTTAAATCAGAACGAATCACTGACAATCGAAGTGCCGGTCAAGTTAACAGGCGGTATTCCAAAAGGCGTCCGCGAAGGCGGGATATTGCAGCATGTTTTACATAAGCTGAAAGTTTCTTGTTTACCGGAAAACATCCCGGATCATGTGGAGATTAATGTAGAAGAACTGGAAATTAATCGCTCTGTTCACGTAAAAGATTTGAAAATCCCTGATGTGAAAATTCTGGAAAATGAAACCAGCACGATTGTCGCAGTCATTCCGCCTGTGGTAGTAAAAGAAGCTGAAGTTGCTGCCGTAGCTGCTCCTACTGCTGAAGCACTTGCCGAACCGGAAGTTGTTACAAAGGGCAAAAAGCCTGAAGAAGGTTCCGAAGTAACGGACGATAAAGCAAAAACTGAAGAGAAGAAAAAATAGTCTTTTATTCATCTTTGAGATTTAATGTATTGTATTGTCGGTTTGGGAAATCCCGGGAGTGAGTATGCACAAACTCGCCATAATGCGGGTTTCCTGGTCATCGATGAGTTTGCGGCTGCAACACGCAGCGCTTTTCGCCCCGGTAAAGGCGAATATTGGTTTGCAGAAAGTTCTTTAAATAACATTGAAGTCGCAGTATTAAAACCTACAACGTTTATGAACGGCAGCGGACTGGCTGTTCAGGAATTTCTGGAACAGAAAAGTATTCCGGTGGAAAAGCTGCTTATTGTGTGCGATGACTTCCAGCTGCCTCTGGGAACAATTCGGCTGAGGCAGAATGGAACGGATGGCGGGCATAATGGATTATCGTCTGTTATTTATCATTTGCAGACAGATCAGTTTGCCAGACTTCGCTGCGGCATTGCTGCTGAAACCATGCCGGCAGATAAAACAAAAATGAAGGATTTCGTGCTCGAGCAGTTTGCCGAATCTGAGCTTTCAAATGTAAAGCTGATGGTCGAACGAGCGCGCGATGCTTGTATGTCGTATATAAAAGATGGTATTGATCGGGCTATGAACCGATTCAACACCAAATTGAATGAAGAAAACAACTAAATAACCCTGCCTTCTCATCGGATCGTGTTTCACGATTGAGCGGGCCGCAATTATCACAAGACCAAAGGGAATATCTATATGTCGCAAAAACAAAAAATCTACGAGACTACGTTCATCGTGAATGCCGGCCTCGACGATCCGCAAATCGATGCCGTCATCGACAAGGTGAAGGATCTTATCACCAAACACGGCGGCGAAATAATGGAATTAGCCAAATGGGGACGCAAACGTTTTGCTTATCCCATTAAAAAGAAAAATAACGGTTTCTATGTGTTGTGCGAGTTCAAATCCGGCGGCGATATCGTAGCAAGACTTGAACGCCATTTCCAACTCGATGAGAACATTATTCGGTTTCTCATTATTGCGTTGGATAAGAAATCGTTGCAGGCGCGCATCTCGGCAAACGACCTGATGAAACAAGTTACTCCCGCCTCTACTCCTCCATCTACAGGCACTTCTCCTCAGGCGGAATCCGCCGATAACACCGAACAGATTCCGGAAATCCCGAACCAAAGCAATATTTGATTTTAATGACAATAGATAAGGAAGGATATACATAATGGCTATGACACAACGCTCATCAAATCAACGGGGATCGCAGCGAGGCGGATCACATGGAGGGCCGCAGCGTGGCGGATACCGACGAGATAACTCTCCTAACGGCCAGCGTTCCACAAATCGGCAGCAAATACAACGGAAAAAACGTACTTGCAGGTTCTGCGATGCAAAGGATGTTTATATTGACTATAAAAATGAGAAACGTCTGCAACGATTCGTATCCGAGCAGGGAAAGATAATTCCGCGCCGGATCACGGGCACTTGCACCCGCCACCAACGGCAGCTTGTAAACGCTATTAAACGCGCTCGGCATCTTGCACTGCTGTCGTTTGTCAATGACGCTGTGAGTTAAGCAAATCTCATTATGATTTTTGTGTAAAAGGAGCATGTAATATGAAAGTGATATTAAGGAAAAATTCCGAAAAACTGGGCAGTATGAGTGAGGTTGTATCCGTGAAAGACGGATACGCACGAAATTACCTCATTCCGCGTGGTATTGCCTACGAAGCTACAAAAGGCAGTTTACGCCAGCTTGAGGAAGAACTCAAACAGCAGTCCCGCTCCCTTGATAAGGAGCGTAAAAAAGCTGAAGCACTTGCCGCACAACTTGAAAAGATTTCGGTCACAATTAAGATGAAAGTCGGTGAAGAGGACAAAATTTTCGGTTCCGTCACTTCTCAGATGATTGCCGACTCACTCGCCGAAAAAGAAATCACCTTGGATAAACGGCATATTGACCTGGAAGAGCCTCTTAAAGCTCTCGGTATTTATGATGTACCGGTTAAACTTACAGGCGGCGTTACAGGCAAGATCAAGGTGTGGATTGTGAGAGAATAAGCTTTTGGCTTGGCAATAATATATATGAAAAAGGCAGCCTCATACGCTGCCTTTTTTCTGTTACTGTATCTATTATGTTGAGGAATACAATTGATACTCCAGCTTGAGGCATTGAAGAATATTATCGATTCTCATGAGCGGTTTATCCTTACTTCTCATGTGAATCCGGACGGCGACAGTCTCGGCTCTGAAGTCGCACTTGCCCGCTATCTCGAATTGAAAGGCAAACAAGTTTCTATTCTGAATTGCAGCCCAACGCCGGATAATTATCTCTTTCTTCACCGGCTCCATCCCATACTTCAGTTCGATCCATTACAGCATGAAGATATTGTTAAAAATGCAGATGTCATTATTTTGACGGATGTAAATCACCCGGACAGATTAGCTGCGTTGGGATCATTTATAATAAAAAGCAGTGCCGTAAAGGTCTGCATCGATCATCATCCGGAACCGGGTGAATTTGCGGATATTTGTCTTATTGATGAACAGTCGCCCGCAACCGGTGAAATTGTGTATTACTTTATTTCAATGGCAGGCGGGGTAATCGATCAGGCAACTGCGACTGCGCTTTACACCGCGATTATGACCGATACCGGTTCATTTCGGTATCAGAAAACCGACCCGGAAATTCACACAATTATTGCTCATCTTCTTCAAGCAGGAGCCGATCCTGTAGCAATTTATGAGCAAGTATATGAACATTCGCCGGCAAAACGCGTACGATTGCTGGGAATGGCTCTTGCCGGCTTACAAACATTGTACGACGGCAAGCTTGCTTATATCGTTATTACGCATGAAATGTTTGAGGCCACCGGCACGACGGAAGAAGATACCGATGCATTTGTGCCTTACACAATGACAATTGACGGAGTTCGGATCGGTTTGATGTTCTCCGAGACGGATAATTTCATAAAAATCAATTTTCGCTCTAAGGGTGACATACCGATTAATGAATTGGCAAAAGAATTCGGCGGGAACGGACATAAAAATGCCGCCGGTGCGCGTATTTCCAACGCGAAATTAGACAAAACTGTTTCGCTTGTGCTGAAACGAACTGGTAAGTATATTTAATTGTGGTTTTAGGTTTTTACTGGTTTACAAATTTTTATAATAACAAAACGGATTAAAGAAACAGCAAACAAATTTTATTATTGAAGGATGTTGTCTATGTCACGTTTAGAAATCCGATACCACAACTGGATATAACCACTAAAGTGCTATATCCGGCCGGTACGTGTGTTTTTCTATCCAACAAAAACAAGAAAGGCGCTTACCTAACGGAACGCGCCTTTCTTGCGCTATTCTTACCCTGCCAAGCTTTTACCATGCAAATTCATCGGCATTAAACGGTACCCGGCTACTCTCCCACCAACTTTTTATCGCTAATGGACCGGGTGTTGTCCATCCAGGGAATGCAGGTGGATATTGTGCTGCAATACCTGCATCTTGCGGAAATCTCGTATCGCCTTCCGGAAACATACGATTATCATAACGGTAATTCTTCAAAAATCCTTGTGATATTTGTCCTGTGCGGCTATCGAATAGACCAACAGCACCTCGGTTTTTCTGTGCAACAGAACCAAGAAGACGAATTGTGCCTTCTGGGCCATAATTTCTAGTATTTGGCCAAGAAGCAGTAACATTTTCCGCTCCATATGAACCCTCTAACGCAAAAATCGCCGCATGTATATCGATACCATGCGTCCCGCCATCAAAGTCATCTGAAATCCAAACATTATCATGCGCAATAAGGCCCAGCATATCCTTTGTTTGATTAACAGATTCACCAAGCGATAAATCCGGATCGGGAGGACGTTCATAAACTATATTGTCTTCTATTCTTACGTCTTTTCCACTCGCAACGGAAAGTTTCCCGTCAAGCGTTCCCTTTACATGAACCTTTTGACTTGAATAGATAACTTTATCAGTAACGTCAGATAATGACATAGAATCGACCACTGTACCTGTAAATGACCCTGTTCGTATAGTTGCATAACCATCATTATCGCTGCTGGTCCCCTGTTTAAGTTCAACCCAGATTTCTGTTTCTTTAGTATCTGTAACACCATCGAGACCAAGAGTTTTATTGGTTGCGTTATTAATCGCATCCGTTATTTCATCGGGAAATTCTCTTGTGGGCATATGTTCTTCCGCATGTCCGCCTACTAAATATTCCGAATAGTCTCTTCTTTGGCCAGGGTACAGCTGAATTCTACCGCTGGTTGTTACCCGCCCATGAAAGACAGGATGGCTAGAACGACTGCTATATATGTTAATATTACCATTAGAATGCACTTGTCCCCATATAACATCTCCTCCGACAAACCATACACCATTTTCGAATATTGTCATCCATCCCAAAGATGAGAAACTTCTGGTTGTCGTTGTATCCAACCTTATCTCTACCGTATCGCTTAAAATATACGGGTCACCAGATAGTGTTTTCACAAATGTAGTACACCGGCCTACGCTTCGTAAGCGCACATAACCAGCCACGTTAGTCAACGTCACTGTGTAACCGCATCCTGTAAATGACCCGGTAGTAAAATCTTTATCGATCAAAGTACCTCTTAGAAAAGACCTACTCGTGAAAATAGCCAAACCGGCATGTGCGCCGGAACTTGCAATTACACGCGATTTGGAACTTTCGTTATATCCGACCATGCCCCCTATAGATCTGTTCATAAGTCTTGTTATATTCAGATTGATCATTCCGAATATAACAGCAAAACCGATGACCATAATAAGTGAAGCTCTTCCGCCCATAATAACCTCCAGGCAATAAATGATTAATAATTATCGTCTTAAATTTTGCGATGCCAGCCGAGTCTGTTTCCATAATGCAGAGGCGAAACGTTTATTACCGTACTCATCAACATATGAAGAATATGGACTTTGAACTTCCAGAGTTACCTCAACGAGTTTAATGCTAATCAGGCTATCATCTTGTACTGGCGTCCCCATAATCTCATTTAAAATATTATAGTATGCTAGGTTAAATTTTGTTACAAT
>CAZYAM010000090.1:0-12274 GCA_964645575.1 uncultured Ignavibacteriaceae bacterium | reverse complement strand
TCCGAGACGGACGAGATCGTCGGATTAGAAGTCGGTGCCGACGACTATATCGTCAAACCTGTAAAGATCGGGAAAATTTTTGCGCGTATTCATGCAGCGCTTCGCCGGAAAGAACAATCGGTTAGGGAAGCGGTTCCACAAGTCGATTTGATTAGAATAAAGGAATTGGAAATTAATGTTTCCAGTTATACAGCACGTTTGGGAAAACACAAACTCGCCTTACCCAGAAAAGAATTTGAAACGCTTGTATATCTAATACGAAATAAAGGAAGAGTGCTTTCACGCGAGTCTATTCTCAATGCGGTTTGGGGAGAAAACGTTCACGTTGTCGATAGAACTGTTGATGTTCATATTCGAAAAGTCCGTGAAAAGCTTGGTGCTTATGCAGAGTATATTGAAACTGTTCCGGGTGTCGGGTATAGATTTAAAGCATAGACTATGAAAATTCGAACGAAGATCACAACGACGTATGTCTTTCTTGCAATACTTATGGTCGTGAGTCTTGGGATATTTACCAGTCTCTGGCTGGAATCGTATTTCAAAGACAGACTGGTGAACGAACTGAGCCGGCAGGCGGACGTAGTTCTATATATTTTGCAGGAAGATTCAACACGGACTTTCTCAAATATTGATGAACAGGTTAAACAAGTCGGCGGTCTTGAACATCTTCGTATTACTCTTATCGACGATCAAGGGAATGTGATGGCAGATTCCGATGTGCCGTTTCAGGAAATCGCCGAGATGGAGAATCATCTGGATCGTCCGGAAATGCAGGAGGCGAACCGTACAGGTATAGGTCACGACATCCGTCACAGTGCAACGGTCAATCGTGATTTTTTATATGTGGCAAGAGAAGTAAAGAGATCTCCGGGCAATCCATATTTCCGGAATCTTAGTTTTATCAGATTAAGCGCGCCTTACGAACAGGTACAGAGGCAGATTGACCAGATTAGATCGATCATTATTGTTACCGGATTGGGAATTCTGCTGGCGATTATACTCGTAAGTGTATTTGTCTCACGCCGTATTACCTATCCGATGGCGCAGATAGTCCGCGGTGTTGAACAGATACGTGCCGGTGATTTGGATGCCCGGCTTTTAGTAAAATCGAATGATGAAATCGGATTGACATCAAAAGCGGTCAATGAACTTGTTGATAAACTAAAAACAGATATTGTTCAATTAAAAAAATTGGAGCAGGTACGCAGTCAATTTTTAGGAAATGTATCGCATGAGCTTCGTACGCCGATCTTCTCTGCTCAGGGATATATAGAAACACTGCTGGGAGGCGCCGTTAATGATTCATCCGTTAGTCGTTCTTTTCTGGAAAAAGCACAGGATAATCTGAACCGTCTGCATTTACTCCTGGAAGACCTGATAAATATCTCCCAGATTGAATCAGGAGAAATGAAGATGAGTTTCCGGATCTTCAATATCAACGGATTTCTCGAATCGGTCTTCAATGAATACGAATCTTTTGCAGCGAATCGGAATGTAACCCTGCGTCTTCTTATAAACACGAAAACGGAAGATGAAATATTCGGCGACCGTGAACGGTTGCGGCAGGTATTGAATAACCTTTTAAGCAATGCGATTAATTATAATAAACCGGGCGGCGAGGTTGTGCTTTCATCCGAGAGAGTTGCAGGCGGAATTCAAATCAGTATTAAAGATACCGGCATTGGAATTCCATCGGAGCATATATCGAGAATTTTCGAGCGGTTCTATCGTGTTGACAGCGATCGATCCCGTGAACTCGGCGGAACCGGACTCGGCCTCGCGATTGTCAAACATATAATCGAAGCACATGGAAGCCATGTCGATGTGGAGAGTAATGTGGGGCAGGGGAGCGTGTTTCGGTTCGTGCTGAAGAGCAGCTAATGCACATACTCCGGTACAGCAACGACAGGGAACGCAATATCCAGAAGCTCTTGTTCCAGAGCGAGTAATTCATTTCTCATTGTTTCCCTGTAACGTTCAGTTTCTTCTTTCAGTTTCGGTATTAGTGCCTTGTAATGTGCGATGCCGTCCTGAAGATTTCTCCGGAACGTATCGAAGTATTTCTGTTCCTTAGCATTCCACGAGTTGAGACGTTTCTGGATTTCTTGTTTCATGTAAATTACATACAACTTCAACTCGTTGATAAACAAATTAGAGCGATTCGAGTCGGTTAGAAGCTGCAAGCGTCCATAAATATGTCCAATCATTTCTTCCAGAGAGGTGATTTTGGAGAAGTAAGCAAGATTTGGTCCCGGGCAGACGGCGACGGCGCGTTCCTTTGCCGTACCATGACCATTGCTGTTAATAAGTCCGGATGCAGCAAGATCTTCGCAGAGGCATGCCTTTTCAACTACTTTCGCAAGTTTTTCCAAAAAGACTTTGGGTGAAAGATTTTGTCTTTTCAGCTGCTCGATTTTAAGTTCCTGATATTGACTGGATGCGGTACAGATCGGTTCTTTAGTAAATTCCGTGTTGGAAATAAGGAACTTTTTTGTGCATTTGCTTCCAGGTTTCCCATCATTGGCGCGCTGCTGCAGAAGCAGATCGCTTGTACTGCCCCGGAGATTATTAAACGGCACTCCGAGAGGTGATGCGTCGCTGATGTAGTAATCTTCCTTCCCGGCCTGAGCAAGCATATGTCTCGTTTTTTCATCGACATTGGTTGCTTCGGGAACAAGGAGGAACGGCGATCCCCAGCCCGTTCCTTCGACACAGTAATATTCACGCAGAAACAAGTCTTCTTTTGCTGTGCCTATTCCACCTTGCACGGTTATTTGAAACGGCAGATAAGAAGGAAGAGGAATTCCTTTCTCCTGTAATGCTGCGGCATAGATTTGCTGTAATTCCGACAGCAGCGATGTCCGTTGACTTTTAAACTCTTCGAGAATTGGCCCGAGTAAGAATCCATGTGAAGGAAAAGCATGACCGCCGCAATTCAACCCGGATTCGATGCGGAATTCTGAGATCCAGATCCCTTTCTTTGCAAGGATTTTTCCCTGAATAAGAGCAGAGCGATAATCACTGACTTTAAGTATCACTTTTTTCCTGGGAGTGCCGTTTTCATCAGGTAGAAATTCCGGACGCTGTCCCATATAACTGAACAATCTGGAATTCAATCCTGCAGAAAGAATGACCGACGAATTCAAGTCGCTCTGAACGAATCCGCGCAACGATGCAAGCGCATCATTAAATTCAATGGGCAGCTGTTCCTGATTACGCCCTGTGTTCGCTTTATCGAGCTTTGTCATGATATTCACATCGATATTGCCGGGAACTATCTTATCTCTTAACTCATCCTGTAGCTTTAACCGGCTGGCTTTGTCATTCGTATTGAGCATCCGGCGATATAACGCTTTCAGAGGCGAGTGCTCCGACAGCATTTCGAAATACTTTACAATATCGCTTCCTTTTTCAAATGCCGAAATCTTAAGGGCAGCGATTTGTTTTTGAACAATTTTCTGAACGAGATTGAGATAAGCGGTGATCCTGCGTGCACGGTAATCTTCATCCCGAACGGTAATCGGAATATAAGATTCTCCATAAAGATTAGCATAATGTTTTCGCATATGCTCAATGAGAATATCATCGACAATCGATATAACCGATGAAATGCCGAATCGCCCGATACGGATAGGTGTATCGATAGAGAATGCTAATCCTAAAACGGGAATATGAAACGTATGAACCTGCGAATTTGTCATCAACTCATCCATAAATTCTTTATAAACGTATTGTAATATCGTGTATTTTCCTGCTAAATCAAAACTCATGCAGTTGGGATTTAACATTTTTATTACGACATCCGATGCTTCACTCGCATCGAAAAGTATTAATACCTTTTTTTGAAAGGAATTAATACTCTCGTCTGATCATTTAAATTTGACAATAAACTGATTTAAAAGCCCATGCGAATTCTTCTGATGTCGCTGGCGTTGTTTTGGCAGGTACACGGAGGGAATATTCCAGATTCTTTTTTTAGGCGAAAGGCACATGAACTTACGGCTTAGAATCTATAACCAGATAAAAAAAGCCTGAGTATTCATCCAGACTTTCTTTTTCGGCTCCGCGAGTCCCGACAAAAAGCGTCAGGATCTCCGCTTCGCTTCGATAGGACTCTGCGCCAGAGGCGCATGCTTGTATGCCATCTTTTTGGCATAAGCCTACGGCTCAGAACCTACATCCCGACTTCGTCGGGATAACAGCCGGATGCTAGAGAAAGAAATCCCCGTTGATTAATCTTTTAATCATCAACTTGCTTTTCCATATCTGAGTTTTGGCTTGAAGTGGCTCCGCGTTAAACACGAGGATTCAATAAAGCTTTCGCTCGAAATTCCCATCAATTTCAGTAACAACGCCAAAGGTGCAAAGCATATTTTAATAGATTCTCAGCGGTTACCATATTTCTTGGATTTGAGGAAATCTGACGTCATAGGACTAAATCGTTCTGGACTAATACAAGATACTCTTGCTCAAAGCGTGTCACGAAAAAGGATCGACTATCATAATCTTGCACTTAATTACCAACATGTGCTTGAAACAGGTGCCTTTGAGACAAAATCAGCTTTGGCAAGAAATCTGGGTGTGAGCCGTGCTTGGATTAGCAAGGTTATAAATAGATCAACTCTAGCATAAGTGATAATTATTGTGTTTGTATTTTTTCCTGAAGGTTGGCATTCTTGTATTACATATACTGATGCGCAGACAATTCAAGTAATAAAGCGCTCACGAGCGCGCGAATCTCAATAACTCATCAATAGGACCACCATCTGCTGCCTTTAACGCAGCGAGGTAATTGGAACGTGTTTGCCCTGGTTTTGAAATATTACCATTTCCCCAAGTAAATACTGGCTTTCCGAATATCTTTTCGATAATGACATCGGCCATTAATCTTGAGTGTCTACCATTACCATTAGGGAAACAATGGATTGTGACAATGCGAAGTTTGAATCGCACTGCGATCTCGTCTTCAGAGTATGTTTGATGTTCTATCCAATATTTAGTGTCATCAAGAAGTGCCCGCAGATTGGTGCGAACCTCGATCCAATCAACACCGATATTCTTGTTTGATTTTCTTGTCTGACCAGCCCAGAACCAAACATTTCCCAACATTCGCTCGTGCAATTCAAAGATAAAGTCCTCAGATAATATTGTCTCTAAGGAAAAGTTTTTTCCAAACAGCCATTGCTGTGCATTCTCGATATTTTGTTGTTCAAGTTCATCAAGTTCTCCACGCGTGGCAATGGATTTGACCTTCAATTCATCAAGTTCTTCCGGGGTGAGCGGAGTTTGCCCTTCAACATATGCTAAATCTAGTCCCATAAGAAGCTCGGTAAGGTAGATTCAAGTTCCTGTGCTTTTTCATTGATGGCAGCCTTGATTCTTTTATCTGAGATTGCTTGATCTTCCAGTATCATAGTATGTGCTGTTCGAAGTACGATTTTTTTTGCTGCCTCTTTCGCTTTTTTCTGTATGTAAGCCTGAAGAGACCCATCCTTCGGTACAAATCCATAGATCAACATAAGATCCAAAGATGTGGCTGTTTCTCGTAAGGTTTTTAGCGTAATTTTGCCCGTTACCTCCCTTTCTTCAATTCCTTGGAGCGTTGACACATTAATGTCGAGTTTCTTTGCTAATGACCTGCGCGGCATTCCAAGTGCTGTTCTAATTGCTCGAATCCAACCATTCGGAGGTGCAATAATACTGCTAGCAGATTTCATTTTTTGTAGTTTGCCATCTAACTGCTTTATTATCAAACGATTCTGGCTATTCATATACGTTTATATCCATATGTTTTTTATTTATTATATGCTTATATACATATAAATGCAAGAGAAAAATACGCTTATATGCATATAATATTGTAGTTGAATATATAGTATATATACTATATATTTAACTACGGTTATTTTGTTCACAAATTTTAATCGTGTAACTAGTATACATACTAGTTACAGGGTCAAAGCGTAAAAGTCATATGAAAAATAATCAAAATATCGATGAGCGTATGTCGATTATAGAGCATTTCAAAACGATTCAAGTAAAATTGTTTAAAACTATTGACCTCGAATTAATCTTGCGAGAGCTTAAAAGAGAGAGAAAAATATCGAGACGAACCACACTTGAACAGGTTGCTGAAATACTCTCCGAAGAAAGCATCCTCCAGAGCGTCGATTTGGTATTCCCAAACGAAACAGTGGTAAGGTTTTTTCGAGACGGTGTGTCGCCATATGAAATTGGTTTGACACTACGAACATCCTGCTTCCTTTCCCACCTGAGCGCTCTATATGTGAATAATCTGCTAGAAAAGGTTCCAAAGTTGATTTATATAAATTCAGAGCAAAAACCTAAACCTCCTATTCTTACTCCGATATCTCAACAATCAATAGATATCGCGTTCAGAAATCCACAACGAACAACAAATAACATTGCTACTCTTGGCAATCGCGAGATCCATATTCTAAATGGAATGTATACAGGTCAGTTAGGCGTAACAACGGTTAATCATAAGGAGGGACTGAATCTCCATGTAACCAGCGTTGAGCGAACTCTTATTGACTCTGTTGTGCGGCCCACGTATTCTGGAGGACCAGCGACAATCCTAGAGGCATTTCATATTGCAGGTCTGAAGAGGATTTGTTCCCCACAAACAATCTTAACTCTATTGGCAAAATTGAATTTCAGATATCCTTACCTACAGGCAATAGGATTTTACATGGAAAGATCAGGTCAGTATTCAGAACATCTCCAATTGATATATAAGAAGTGTGCGCTTCAATTTGATTTCTACGTTTCGCATAATGAGGACGACTTGGAATACTCATCCCAATGGAAAATATACTTTCCTAAATGGCTCAAGACCTATTGAGTAATACAAATAATTCCTTTTCATAAGTCATTTTTTTGTTTTCTTTTTTCCATTATCATTTGGTGGTTTCTTCCCGCTGGATGGATGGTTTTGTTTTTTCTTGTTACCCGTTTCAGTCATTTTCTTTCTCACTAACGGCGCTACCACTCATGCGAATTCTTTTGCTTTTGTCGGTGTTGTTTTGGTAGGTGCACTGAAGGAATATTCCGGAATCTTTTTTTAAGGCGAAAGGCACATGAACCTACGGCTTAAAATCTATAACCAGATAAAAAAAAGCCTGAGTATTCATCCAGACTTTCTTTTTCGGCTCCGCGAGTCCCGACAAAAAGCGTCGGGATCTCCGCTTCGCTTCGATAGGACTCTGCGCCAGAGACGCATGCTTGTATGCCATCTTTTTGGCATAAGCTTACGGTTCAGAATTTATATCCCGACTTCGTCGGGATAACAGCCGGATGCTAGAGATGAATTTCTCTACACGTCAAAAATGAAAGAGCCTGAATCTGATTTAAGGTAGAGGGCAGCTCCGCGAGTAGGACTCGAACCTACAACCCTCCGGTTAACAGCCGGATGCTCCACCATTGAGCTATCGCGGAATATCAATTGAAAAGCCCATCGTAACTGATGAGCTTTGATTAAATATATCTGCATTTCTCTCGAAAGTCAAGAAGTGCAGTTAATATTACGTTCGTTGACTTTCCCTCCATTTCGGGGTATATTGACTCATATTTATTTTTAAATAGCAAATCAAGGAGAGTGCGCGATGTTTAAAGGTGGAATGCCGAATATGCAGCAGATGATGAAGCAAGTGCAGAAGATGCAGGAAAAAATGGATCAGGTGCAGGCAGAGTTAGAGAATTTAACTGTAAGTGCTGAATCCGGCGGAGGTATGGTGAAGGTCACTGCGAACGGCAAGCAGCACATAATAAAAATTGAAATTGAAAAAGAAGTTATTAATCCGGATGAAAAAGAGATGCTGGAGGATTTGGTGCTCGCAGCAGTGAATCAGGCACTGGAGCGTTCGACTGCAATGGCAGCGGATGAGATGCAGAAAGCGACAGGCGGAATGATGCCGAACATCCCCGGTATGAAACTCCCGGGTTTATAATTCTCAAGGAATTTTGTTATGTATTGCACAACCGAATCGGTTGAACAACTTGCAGAACAATTTGCTCAACTTCCGGGAATCGGAAGGAAAACGGCACATCGTCTTGCACTTTATATATTGAAAATGTCGCGTGATGAAGTCGTTTTACTGGCAAAATCATTAGTTAATGTAAAAGACAAGGTGAAATATTGCTCCATATGTTCAAATATCACAGAATCCGATCCCTGCGCAATATGCTCCAATACGAAACGGGAGCGGTCGCTTATATGTGTTGTGGAAGAGCCCCATGATGTTATTGCCATCGAAAAGACACACGAATTCAAGGGTTTATATCACGTGCTCGGCGGTGCGCTTTCACCGCTCGACGGTATCGGTCCTGACGACCTGAAAATCAAAGAATTACTGCAGCGTTTTTCCAATACGACGGTTGAGGAAGTAATTCTGGCGTTGAATCCTAACGTGGAAGGTGAAGCGACCACATTGTATCTTTCCCGCTTGCTTAAACCGTTAGGCATGAAAATTACACGCATTGCACGGGGTTTGCCGGTTGGTTCTGATCTTGAATTTGCAGACGAAGCAACGCTCTCAAAAGCGCTGGAAGGTCGTATTGCAGTGTAAAGGAATTCTAATGCTGCGTGCAGCGTTCATAATGATTGGTATTATGCTTTGTTTGATTCTTTGTTCTTGTGATCTGTTTAAAACTAGAACGCCCCAGGAGCCGACACAGATAAGTTCACATAATGTACCGGCGACCGATGCTTCACTTGTTTTTCAGAATATGATTTATGCGTTCCAGGAGGGCAATGCTTTCAATTATTCTCAGACTATTTCTGATTCTTCGTTTACTTTTGCAGCAAGCGGCAAGGCGCTTCAACGTTATGTGGAACTATCTGATTGGAATAAGACAAAGGAGCAGGGGTATTTTACAAATGTCATAAACAGTGTTCCAAAATATTCGCAAATGACATTAGAATTTGCGACAATCGCATCAACGCACTATTCAGATTCGTGTGAATTAGTAAAAACGTATTTATTAAGTATTCCCAATACAGCAGGAGGCGGCCAGGCGAAGGTATATAAAGGACAGGCACAGTTTGCTCTTGGACGCGATCCTTTGAAAGGCAGTTGGTATATCCGCCGTTGGTCAGACTATGAATTGAATTCATCCGATTCAACTTGGAGTGATTTGAAGGGTTCGTTCGTCAATTAATAGTAGCAGAGCAAATTGTTTTTTTAATGTATATAGTCAAGTATCGAAGCTTTATGATGGACAATTAAAAACTGATTATCGTCTCTCTTGCATTATGAGATATTTCTTGATGAGTATACTGCTTCTTTTCACTATTGCTTGCTGCAATCCGTTTGCTCCCGGATTGGACGACTCTCCTGATGAATCGTTATCGCTTTTAGGTGATCAGAAAAATCCGGAAGGTGTATTTCAGAATCTAAAATATGCATATACATTTCGTGATACTTCAATCTATGGGCAGTTGTTCGATGTCAATTTTACTTTTCTATATCCCGATTATGATAGAAGCGGCGCTGAAATTTCATGGGGAAGAGACGAAGAAATGCGGACTGCAGATGGACTCTTTAAAAGCGTCCAGCGCCTGGATCTTATTTGGAACAATATTGTCGATCAATCGTTTAATACGGACAGCACTTCGGCGTATATTAGCCGGGGATTTAATCTGACTGTGACATTTAGGGCGGACGATATTGTTCGTGTTGATGGATATGCAAGCCTGCAATTGATTCGTCAGGGGACTGAATATCCGTGGACTATAGTCCGATGGCATGATGATTCTAACCACTAAAATGAAAAGATAAAAAATGATTGCATATCAGGGTGAAAAAGGGTCGTTCAGCGAACAGGCAGCGCGGCAGTTTTTTGGTGTACATTCTCTGTTAAAACCGCTGCCGACTTTCTCTGAGGTCTTTGCCTGTACGGACCGGCGGGCCACAGGCCGTTGTATAGTTCCGATTGAGAACTCGCTTTTCGGAAGTATTCATCAGACTTATGATCTTCTGATGAAACACAACCTTTTTATCATTGGTGAAGTAAAGCTTCGCATAGAACTGCATTTAATGGCTTTTCCGGGAACAAAACTACGCGGCGTCCGCGCGATCTATTCTCAGCTGCAGGCGCTTGGTCAGTGTGAAAATTTCCTCGGTAAGCTGAAGAATGTAAAAATAGAAGCGGTGCACGATACAGCAGCGGCAGCACGGTTGATTCGTGAACGACGGCAGCATGACGCCGCCGCTATTGCAAGCGAACAAGCCGCACGGGCTTATGCTTTGCAGATACTAAAACGGAATATTGAAGACGACCATCGCAATTATACACGTTTTATTGCGCTCGCGCACAAACCTATTCAACCGCGCGGCAGGTTAAAGACTTCACTTGTTTTCGCTGCGAAGAATATTCCCGGTTCACTCTTTAAAGCACTCGCCGTTTTTGCTCTTCGGGATATCAATCTACTGAAAATCGAATCTCGCCCGCTTATTGGAAAACCATGGGAATATCTTTTCTACCTCGATGTTGAAGGAACACCTAAAAGTGATCCTCTCCGGCAGGCATTGAATCATTTGAAAGAAATTTGCACATTGGTTAGAGTACTGGGCAGTTATCGTCCTTTTGAAGATAATCGCGGTTCACTTTAAAGTAAGCAAGTAAGACATGCAATTACGATATGTTTTAAGAGAAGGATTCTCAGGATTTAAACGCGCAAAGCTTTCGATGTTTGCAGCGGTTTTCACTATCTGTGTTTCATTGCTGCTGTTGAGTTTTTTTGCAATTCTCTTTATCAATGCAAATACTGTGGTGAACTCGCTGAGAGAAAAAGTTGAAATGGAAGCATTCCTGGACGACCAGCTCTCTGAAGACAATGTCACTGAAGTGAAGGGATTGGTGGAGATGCTGGAAGGTGTTAGAGAAGTGCATTATGTCTCGAAAGAAGAAGCGGCGGAAATTTTCCGGCAGGAATTCGGAGAGGATATATATAAGGTATTAAACTTCAATCCGCTGCCGGCATCGCTTAAAATATTCCTGAGTGAAGGTTATAAAACCGCTAAGCATGCCGAGAATATAGTACAGCAGGTAGAATCTATCAAAGGTGTGAATGAGGTTATATACCGCAAACAGTTATTGGAGATGCTGGACGAGCGTGCTATGCTGTTTCTGTGGATTACACTCGGCATAGGAATATTTATCACGGTTTCTTCAATTATTTTAGTAGCGAACACTATCCGTCTTGCTATTTACGCAAAACGTAAAATTATTCAAACAATGAAGCTTATCGGCGCAACGCGCGGTTTTATTCGGCTGCCTTTTTTGCTGGAGGGATTTCTTCAAGGGCTGCTCGGCGGATTGATTGCTACGGCAATCATTTTTGTGCTGTTTAATTATCTGGAGCAGTGGCTTACCGTCTCTCTTTCACAATTTGCCTATGTTCAGCCGTATTACTATGGAATTATTACCGGAGCCGGCTGTCTGCTAGGATTATTCGGAAGCATAATTTCTGTCCGCCGTTTCATCAGCGAAGGTGTGAGTAATTAATGAAAATAACCATTTATTTAAAAGGAGGTTTTATGTTAAGATTCTTTCATTTCACATATCTATTTATCGCTTTTGCAGCGATAACACTTATATGGGGCTGCAGCGATGAGAGTACCGGCCCCGGCGAAGGTACCGGAGGGGATGTTTCAGTTGCCTATACGGAATTAGAAGACCAGATGTACTTGATGTCGACAATTAACATTCAAAGTCCAAGTGATCTGGATCAGGTAAATTTTGTGCAGGCGAATCAATATTATAAAGACGCTGTTGCAAAATCTTCAAACAATACGTCGGCAAACTTCGGCGCAGGACTTACAGAGATATTGATGATTTATGCTGATCCCAGTGTGAACTCAATGATAAAACGCTGGGATTCTGTTTCTCTCGGCAAAAGTTCTGCGACTTCTTTCTTCAGATTCGGCATCCCGACAACTACCAAGGAGATGGCGGTGCCCACTCAGGCTCTTGCAAAAAACATGGCTAAAATTATTCAGGCGGCTTCTGTTAATCCTCCTCTGATCGGCGAAATGCAAGACCTGATGCGCGATAATATTTTACCTCATATCGATTATGCATTAGCTCGTTTTGCCGTCGTTGAATCGGACCCGAACTTTGAATTTAAGATCTCCGGCAAGATGCAGGGCGATCCAAATTTGGATTCTTTGATGCTGGATAACACCGAAATCTATATTATGGATGGTGTATTAATGGGATTGAAAGCTGTTGTAGAACAATTCATCGTATA
>CAZYAM010000089.1:0-12275 GCA_964645575.1 uncultured Ignavibacteriaceae bacterium | reverse complement strand
TGTCAAACGATATTGATGATTTCGAATCCTGAGGTGCAAGAGCAGGTTTAGCCTGATCAGTAAGCTGAACCTGTGCTGCCGGTTTCTCTTCCTTTGGTTTCGGAATGGATCCGTCTGTCGTGCGCTTTGTGGCGAGAATAAGATTGTTTACTTCCATTGTTTCAACAATATACTTGCCGCGCAAAAGCTGGCCGAAGTTTAAAGCGAACCTAACCCTGCCTGTTTCAAAAAGATTCTTCCAGGTATCGTTTGGATTGGCAACCTGCATACGGGCAAACTCAATGCTGATAGGATTGATGGTTACATGCAGACGATCGATTTCTACTTTTGCACCAACAACTTTTTCGCCTGCATATTCCATTCCCGATTCTATCCAACTATCGATAAATAGATAGACAATAACACAAATAATAATTGCAGGAATGAGTACGAAGTAAATAAATTTCTTTCTCATATTACACCCCCAATCTGCGGATGCGCTGGTATGTTTGAACTATCCAGCTTTTGCTTACGATCTGATAAATTTTTGTTTTCTGAATTCGTTTACCTATTGTTGTCCGGTAAGCAATTACAAATTTTTTAAAGCCAAAGTAAATAAACGGGAAAAGAATAAGAGCACAGACAAAACTTCCCATAACGACAGTGTTGTTAAAGCGTGTTAATGGCGCAATAGGAGCGTTATATAAAGTCGTCCAAATATCTTTCAATCCATCAACGTTAACCAGAATGTAATAGCCCAGGTGATGAAATATAGGATCGAAGATAAAAGCGATAAGGCTGAAGATCAAAAGTGAAATAGTGACTGCCGAGAGGTTTACATCGAGTATAAGAATAATAAGCCAGATAAACACACCCTGCAGTGTCAGCATTGGTGACAGGCCGAGAATTGAGCCGAATGCGAAACCGCCCGCTACTTGAGCCGGTGTCTGTCCTTCGCGCAGGATTTTAATAAAGTTTGCAATGAGTTTGAGCCAGAACATAAAAAGTCCTTTCTATATTCGACACTTAAAATATATTAAAAAAAATACTCTTTCCGAATATTTGTTGCAAGCAGTTCAATGAATTTTATCTTTTTTCTGCATTAAAAAAATATACTCATGTTTAAAAACGTAAAAACCGCCTACTAAAGCACGATAACGCCAAAGTTTTTCCTGGCTGCGCTTTGCTTTAGTTTCCTTAAAATTTTTAACAATAATGGATTTTAAAATAAAGCCTCGATGCAATGCTTCCTGCATGGCCAGGAATCCCAGCGGAACCCATTCACTATTGCTGTATTTGTCTCCTATGACAACGGCGATATATCGTCCAGGATCAAGAACGGAATTTACGCGATCTACCACCAGACCGAACGATGATAGAAATTTCTGCAGAGAACCAGCATTTGAGAGATCATGTGTATTCTTGCTGAATTGAATGATATCCCAGTACGGTGGATGCAGAATCGCGAATTGAACCGATGAAATATCAAACAAGCGTAATTGATGTAAAAAATCGAGCTTTGTGCTATCACCGGCAATAACATTTGTTTGTACAGCAAAGGGATTTTTTTCGCCTTCAACACGGTTACGTGTTTTTCGAGCAATAGAAGACTGTAATTCGATCCCGATACCGTTACGGCCTAATTTTCTGCACTCTATTAATGTTGTACCGCTTCCTAAAAATGGATCGAGCACCCATTCGCCTTTCTTCGTAAAACGGCGGAGCAATTGATTGGGAATTTGTGGTATATAATTGCCCCAGTATTCGGCCGTATGCATTCCCGAACGATCACGTTTATCAAGAAGCCAGATGCTGTCTGTTATAATGTCATTATATTCCTTCCATCGGTTGAGATTCAAATCATTCAATTTACCGAATTTTACTTCGGTTAGTCCTTTTATAAGGCGGCGAATGTAGTATCGTGCTCGATCGAGCGTATGAGCATCAAGAATTTGCTTGAGTTCTGTTTTCACATGCGAAGCACCGCTAGGTTGTTTCCGACCTGTAAATGTACGATGTATCGCAGCAATTTTTAATTTGACAACATCATGACTTGGTTCAGAGAGCAAAGTATGTAAATTATCAAATATTGATCGTTTCATTATTTGTTAATGTACAAATGAAGTTCATGAAAAGCCATGAAGAGACAATATGAATGAAAAGGATGCTATATCACAAATAACAGAATATTAGGTAGTGGGCTACTTTGAATAGAAAAAAACAACATAGACAGGTATGGGTCAAAACAAATACTATGGTTGATACTGGAATAGCACCCATGGTCACTCTTTTAAGCTCTATCCCCACACTAATAACAATAGACAGTTGCGAAGGGCGGGGCGAATGGGCATATATTTATTTTAGTTTTGGGGACTATCGTACAATATGTAAGTTTTTATTCAAGACTCTTGCGCCCAAACTGGTAAATCTGTATGGGGAAGATATTACTTTTTCAACAGAGATAATAAATAATTTAAACCCTGTCGGCAAGATTTCCTTTAGAAAGGGGCTTACTGACAGGGTTTTTAAAACTTTGCGTGTACAAATTAATGCTTACCGTAGGTATGCGTTTGGGCATGGCAGTTATGACAAAGTATTTGACAATTAGAAAGAGCATCGCTTCCGCCGGCTTCAACAGAAGTTTTATGATGTGCTTCTGCCGTGCCCATTGTCAACGATGTTTTGCATTTCTCGCACTTATTGCCCGCGTTTGTCAATGCTTGTTTTTTTGTTTCTTCTGAGAATGCCATAATACCCCCGTAAATAGATGTAAGAAATAGTAAGTTAGGCGCAACGAATAAAAGGTAATATAAATAAAGGCATTTGTCAAAATGAAAAATTAAACCAACAAACAATTAATGTTCGCAATTAGCAACAGCCTTAGTAAGCCGGAAGCTATCAGTTTTGCGCGTACAATGGATAAAGCAGATAAGTGGTATATTACCAAGGTTTACGAGAACCCAAAAGCCCGCCATATTGAAGATAGAGAAAGATGGGTAGTTGTTAGGGACGTTAGAAAGGGTGAAATTGTGCCGAATGGATATGCGTTGTTTATGGATCAGAACGAAAGAGTGGGTATTGTGTAGCAATCCACAATACCCATACATCAACTATGGTTAAAGATTACGTTAAACTAATCTTTAACCCAAATGGCAAAAGCTCTAAGCCCGTAGTTGCGAGCATAGAGCCTGCGTCCATTCTTGAGCGTAATATACGCTACAAAGATTAGATGCATGCCGGGTCTTGTCTCGGTGGATACCATCGAAAGACGCCCTTATATGTGAGGTGAAAAAATGCTTGCATCTAATCATACGAAGTAGTAGATTACCAGCCCCACTCAAAGGGTCATAGTTTCTGCGATACAAGAGTTTGTTATTCCATAAGCAGAGATTATGAATTAAATCCCAGAATAACGGAAACTATTCTGGGATTTTTTCTTTTACGGACCTCTTTTAAGTTCGAAAAGGTACTTCATAACAAAAATGAAAACTCCTAAAATGTTCAAGGTTGTGCCCCCAATTACTGCCAAAAGAAGTGATTCTGGAAGTTCAAAAACAAAATATGGCAACTTTAATCCACAAAGAATGAGCAAAAGAAATACTCCCGATATCCAAAAAGATACTAATCGGAAGGTTTTTTTTGCATATATCTTTCTTTCATCTATATCTTGGCTCAATCCACGGATTCTTTCTTTTTTTTCGTAAATTCCCAACTCTTCTTCATATGCTGGAGTAGGGGTTTTAGGCACATCTGATAATCCTCGAAATGTTAGGCCTTTCTTTGACATTATTTTACCCAATCTTTGAAATATTCGCGCATCCGATCATCGTTAATAATTGATTCATTATTATCAAAGGCTAATTTCCAAGGTGTTCCCACTGCATGTGTTGCATTTGACAACTGAATTGCGCCATACCCCTTATACTTATTCCAAAACGCTATTAGGAAATCATTTAACTCCTTATCCTCCGTATCAATTTTTGGTGTTATAGTTTCTAAGGTTTTTAAGTCTAATCCAGAAATTGGTCGGTTAATGCTTTGGTTACCATATCCTTTTAACGTGTGGTAAAGCTGTGATATTACGGGGCCGTACGGCCAGACTTCAAACCTATCACTAAACAATGGTTGATCCTTAGATACCAAGTATAGCCCGTATGCGAAGAACATTAACTTTTGAAGCTTCATTGGGCTAATTTCTACGTTTTCATTAAGCCCTCTCTCAATAAAATAATTGGCGATTGCCCTTAAGTCATACATAGCGTGTCTCCTTTTCATTTTGTGACAATGCAATATACAATGCTATAATTCAAAAAGCAAGCACTAAATTATAAAAGTGGATGGTCTGTGAACTCGTTACAATACAATGATTTACGCCATAGTATAGGCATTGTAAAGTATTTTAAAATAAAGCTTGACAAGTATAGTGTTATTAGCTATATTGATACAACAATAAACGGAGGATTAAATGTCACCTACACTTTCACTTGCATCGCTTGAAGCACGTCTTTTAGAATTAGAAAAAGAGAGAGAGCTTCTTGTTCAACTTATTGCAATTCAAAAGGGAGAAATGCCCAAAGAGGGCCGGGCTGTTCTGATGTCTACACCACACACAGGATCAAACACGATTCGTGGTCGCGTTGTCGATGCTACAATTGAACTCGTTCACAAATCTGGTCGCAATGTTTCCAACGAAGAAGTGTTAAACTTTGTTGAAGAGAAAAAAATTAGTCTCGGTAATGCTACAGATAAAGTCAGGGCGGTTGGTGCTATTCTTTCACAGGAATGTGATAAGAAGAGTGCAAAACTTAAAAGAGTAGCGCGTGGTGTCTATGACATTAAATAAAAAGCCTATTACCAAACATTCTGTATCATAAGAGCGTTATTTTTCATTTTAACAAATATGAGAATTCTATGAACTCCCAAACAAACGCTATCCTTACAGAGCTTTATTCCAAGGCCAATCCGAAGAATGTTGAGGAAATGAAAAAATTCGGCATTAAAAGCACCAAAAATGTGCTTGGTATTTCTGCAAAACCGCTCTTTGCATTGGCAAAAAATATAGGGACAAACCAGGAGCTTGCACTTGAACTCTGGAAAACCGGTATCTACGAGGCACGTATATTAAGCATTCTGATAGCTAATCCGAAAATAATCAAAAAGAGCACTGTAAATACATGGGTAAAAGACTTTGATAATTGGGCTATCTGTGACTGCGCATGTATGCATTGTTTTAAAGATACGCCTTTTGCGCATGAGCTCGTGATGAAATGGGTGAAGAGAAAACATGAGTTTACCCGGAGAGCCGGATTCACCATGATAGCGACGCTTTGTGTACATGATAAGAAGTCAAAAAATGCAGTATTTCTGAAATATCTTTCCATAGTTTATAAATATGCTGCAGATGAACGTAATTTTGTGAAAAAAGCAGTCAACTGGGTGCTCAGACAAATTGGTAAACGGAATATAAAGCTCAACGCTGCCGCAATAAAGATGGCAAAGAAGATTCATAAATTGGATTCATCCTCTGCAAAATGGATTGCTTCGGATGCGCTGAGGGAATTGCAGAGTTCGGCTGTGCAAAAAAGGTTGAAGAAATGGGTAAAACGATCCAGAAAATAATATTAGTTTGGCAACTAAATCTTTATTTCAAAGCATCTTTTAACTTTTTTACCCAGGTAAAAATACTCTTATGCAATGCTTTTTGTGCAATTTTCTGAATAAATGCGCTCCCGACAATGACACCATCTGCATGTTGAGCGATACGGCGGGCGACAGATGGAGTTTTAATACCAAATCCTACCAGCACAGGATTATTCTTTGCATTTCTTTTCACGCGACTGATATACGAGGCTATATTACCGATATTTGATTTGCCTGTAACTCCAGTGGTCGATACGCAATAAAGAAATCCGGATGCTGTTTTGTCGATATCCCTGATTCTTTTATCGGGCGTAGCCGGACTGACGAATAAAATATCGGCAAGATTATATTTTCGATTGAGTGTTAAGAATCGGCCCGATTCTTCCAATGGAACTTCCGGCAGAATAATGCCGTCAACCCCGGCTTTCTTCGAATCGGAAAAGAATCGCTCTTCTCCATAATGAAGAATAGGATTCAAATATCCCATAAGGACTAATGGAATATTAGAATGCTTTCGAATTTCTTTAACTTGATTAAAAATTCGATTGAGTGTGATTCCGTTCTTAATTGCCTGCTGAGAACTTGCCTGAATAATAGGCCCGTCTGCAAGGGGATCGGAAAACGACATGCCGAGTTCAATAATATCAGCTCCGGCTTTGGCAATTTTCAACGACAGAGGAACTGTAGAATTAAGCTTAGGATAACCGGCAGTAAGAAAAAGAACAAGGGCTTTTTCATTTCGTTCTTTGAACTGTGCTAACTTTGCAATAAGGCGGTTAATTTCACGTTTCTCGTTCTTCAATTTATGTTTTTCCCTTCTGAATTTTATTTTCCAATTTCTAAATGATGCGAAGCATACGTCATCATATCTTTATCGCCTCTGCCGGAGAGATTTACGATAATTACATCTTTCTTTGATGTTGAAGGCATGAGTTTTTCCAGATATGCAAATGCATGTGCCGATTCCAACGCGGGAATAATTCCCTCCAAACGGGTAAGCAAGCTTGCTGCTTCAAGCGCCTGTTTATCGGTTATAGACACATACTTGACTCTGTGAAGGTCTTTTAGTGCGCTATGTTCGGGACCAACTCCGGGGTAATCAAGTCCGGCCGAAATCGAATGAGCTAATTCCACCTGTCCATTTTTATCCTGCAGTAAATAACTGAATGAGCCATGCAAAACACCCGGTGTCCCTTTGACAAGAGTTGCAGCATGTTTTTGTGTATTCAAACCACAGCCGGCTGCTTCTACTCCAATCATTTGAATATCTTCGCGGATGAACGGGTAGAATATTCCCATTGCATTACTGCCGCCTCCGACACAAGCAACAAGTATTGAAGGAAACCTGCCTTCGATTGCGAGTATTTGTTTTCGGGTTTCTTCACCTATAATAGACTGAAAATCGCGCACCATCATCGGATACGGGTGCGGGCCGACTACAGAGCCAATGATGTAAAACGTATTATTGACATTTGTCACCCAATCGCGGATAGCTTCACTTGTCGCATCTTTTAGAGTGCGGCTACCCGTCGTCACAGGTATTACATCTGTGCCCAGCATTTTCATTCGATGAACATTCAATTCCTGCCGGTGAATATCCTCTTCTCCCATATAGACAATGCACTGCAGTCCCATTTTTGCCGCTACTGTTGCCGTAGCGACACCGTGCTGTCCAGCGCCTGTTTCCGCTATAATACGTTTTTTACCTGAGCGTTTTGCCAGCAGGATCTGCCCGATTGTATTATTTATTTTATGTGCTCCGGTGTGACAGAGATCTTCGCGTTTCATATAGATTTTACCGCATCCGTAGTGTTCTGTTATTCTGTTGCCGAATGTCAATGGCGTGGGCCTGCCGGCATATGTACGCAGCATCGCTGTAAATTCCTTCTTGAAAGTCTTATCCCGCTTTGCATCACGGTATAATTCATCGAGTTCGAATAGTGCATGCATCAATGTTTCCGGCACATATCTGCCGCCGTATTTTCCAAAAAAACCATGCGTATCGGGATAATTATAATGTTGAAATTGTTTCTTCGATGATTTCACAGTTTCATCTCCTAAATGTTACACTTTACAGCGATCGGATTGTTTTAAAAAGCTGCTCAAGTTTGTTTTTATCTTTCTTTCCAGGTGCGGACTCAACGCCGCTGTTTACGTCTACTGCATATGGCTGTACCTTTCTTGCCGCTTCGGCAATATTCTCGGATGTTAATCCGCCGGCAAGTATGATGCGGCCGTATGTTTTTGCTTTAACGGCAATTTCCCAGTCGAATGTTTTACCTGTGCCGCCGAGAACGCCTTCTATGTATGTGTCCAATAGGAATGCCGATACTTTATAACGTAAAAGAGCTTGCAGATTAAATTCATTATTTACACGGATTGATTTATAGATCGGCACCGGAAATTCCGTCAGTTGTTCCGGTAATTCGTTGCCATGAAACTGCATACATCGTACTCCGGTCTCTTCGATTAATTCCAGAATTTCATCATGCATTGCATCGGCTACAACACCGACAGGTGTAACAAACGGAGGTAATGCTAAAATAATATTTTTTGCCGTACTGGGATTGATATATCTGGGACTTGTTTTCACAAAAATAAATCCAAGAGCATCAGCACCAAGTTCCGATGCGAGAAGTGCGTCGTCTATATTTGTTATACCGCAAATTTTAGTTTTCATATTGGTTCTAACTCGCTGGAATAAGAAACGATTTTAAAGCCTTACCGGGAGACTCTGCACGCATGAAATTTTCGCCTATAAGAAATGAATATATTCCATGCGCTGCCAACCGATCAATATCGGCACGATTTGAAATACCGCTCTCGCTGACGATAATAATGTCGTCCGGAATCAGCGAAGCAAGGCGAATGGACGTTTTTATATCAACTGTAAAATCAGATAGATTCCGGTTGTTTATTCCGATGATTTTAGCCTGTTTTAAGTCAAGAGATTCCAATTCCCGTTCATTATGTACTTCTACAAGACAATCGAGCCCGAGTTCAGTCGCTTCATCATGAAGATCATGCAGGTGATTAGGTTCTAAAGCGGCAGAAATCAACAATACTGCATCAGCACCATAAGCTTTTGCTTCTGTAAGCTGATACGAGTCGATAATAAAGTCCTTTTGCAGAATTGGAATAGAAATAGTTGGGCGGATATCCGAAATAAAGCGAATATCGCCTTGAAAATATTTCTTATCGGTTAACATGGATATTGCGTTAGCGCCATTTTCTGCGTAATCGGCTACAATATATTGCGGATTAAAATCTTTTCTTATAATGCCTTTTGAAGGCGATGATTTTTTTATCTCTGCAATGATGCCTATTTTTTTGCGGGGCAGGGCTTTAGCTAAAGAAAAGCAGTTACGATAAAAACCGGGCATATCTCTCAGCTGCTCAAGAGTAATAATTCCTTTTGAGGCAGCGACTTCCTCACGTGTATTGCTGAGTATTTCTTTTAATATGCTCATGATCGGTTTGTATATTCAATTAACTGCTTCAGCTTCTCAAGTGCTTTTCCTGAATCAATCGATTCAATGGCTTTTTGTTTACCGTCTATAATTGTCTTAACTTTGCCTCCAATATAGATGCCAATAGCAGCATTTGCTATCACAACGTCCCGTGCTGAACCTGCTTTGCCTTTAAGAACTTCCAACGATATATCGGCATTTTGCTTTTTATCGCCGCCGCGGAGACTTTCAAGCGGGTACTGCGGAAATCCGAAGTCTTTCGGCTGCAAATGGTACTCTTTCAGTGATTTATTACCGTCCACCTCGTGTATGATTGTACCGGCAGAAAGAGTCACTTCATCCAGACCGTCATCGCTGTGAACAACACATGCTTTTTCTGCGCCGAGTTTTTGAAGAGCCCCGGCAAGAAGAGGGGCAACACGAGAATGGTAGACGCCTATAAGCTGGCGTTTTACTCCTGCTGGATTTGTCAAAGGACCGACCATATTGAAAATGCTTCGCACTCCTAATTCCATACGTGGTTTTGCTGCATGCTTCATTGCAGGATGAAACAAAGGTGCAAACATAAAGCCTATGCCGATACGATTGATGCAATCTGTCACTGTTTCGGCTGAGCACTGGACATTTACGCCGAGCGAGGCAAGTACATCCGCGCTGCCGCTTTGACTTGAGACGGAACGGTTGCCGTGTTTTGCTACAGTCACGCCTGCGCCGGCAGCAACAAACGAAGCCATAGTCGAAATATTAAATGTACCGAGACCGTCGCCGCCTGTACCGCACATGTCGATTGCATTCGGATCTTCAATGGAGAGTTTTACTCCATGCTCGCGCATAGTACGGGCAAAACCCACAAGCTCATCTACTGTTTCGCCTTTTGCACGAAGAGCAATCATTAATCCGGCAATTTGTGTATCAGTGCTTTGTCCATTCATAATTTTGGCGAGAGCGGTAGATGCTTCGTCTATCGTGAGATTCTCGCCCGATAGACATTTTTCTATGTAAGTTTTCATATGATATTATAAACCTCCAGCCAGTTGTGAAGAATTTGTTGGCCATCCGGTGTAAGGATGGATTCGGGATGAAATTGTATTCCTTCAATTGGATACTTCCGGTGTATTATACCCATAATGATTCCGTCGCTTGTACGGGAAGAAATTTTAAGTTCGTCGGGAAAATTTTCATTTGAAATAACAAGCGAGTGGTAACGTCCTCCGATAAGAGGACTCGAAACAGACCGTAAAATAGTCTCGCCTGAATGTATTACCTCGGATGCTCTTCCGTGCATTATCTCCGGTGCATGAACTATCTTTGCCCCAAACGCATAACCGATAGATTGATGTCCGAGACAGACGCCAAGAATGGGAATCGATGCTCCGAGTTTCTTTACGACTTCTACAGTAATACCTGCATCTTCAGGTCTGCCGGGGCCGGGTGAGAGAATGATACCGCGGGGTTTAAGAGCAGAAATTTCATCGACCGGCATATCCTGGTTCCTGATCACGCGGATATTCGGAGACATTTTTCCCACCATCTGCACGAGGTTATATGTAAAAGAATCGTAATTGTCGATTACAAGGATCATTTTTGATCTCCCATATATCCGTTTCCATGATGAACTTTCATCAATCCATTCGATGCAGAATCCAGAGCATCGATAAGGGCTTGAGCTTTATTCACTGTTTCTTTATACTCAAGCTCAGGGACTGAATCTGCAACAATCCCGGCGCCGGCCTGGATCGTAAGCAATCCGTTTGATGCGATAATTGTGCGAATAGCAATACAAGTATCCAAAGTTCCGTCGAAACCGAGATATCCTACAGCTCCTGCATAAATTCCGCGCCTTACGGGTTCAAGCTCGTGAATAATTTCCATAGCACGCACTTTTGGAGCTCCGGAAACCGTTCCGGCTGGAAAACATGCTCTCAATGCATCGAGACTGGTCGAATTGGATTTTAGTTTGCCCTGAACTTCGGATACAATATGCATCACATGCGAAAAACGTTTCAGGCGTTTAAACACCGAGACTTCAACGCTGCCGAATTCACTCACACGTCCAATATCGTTTCGTCCTAAATCAACAAGCATTACATGTTCTGCCAATTCTTTTTTATCGGATAGAAGTTCTTCGCCCAGACGCGTGTCGCTTTCAGGTGATTTGCCCCGTTTGCGTGTTCCGGCAATCGGCATAACCGATGCAATATTGTTTTGGACACGTACAAGCACTTCCGGTGAAGAACCTATAAGCTTTACGGATTTAAAGTCGAGATAAAAAAGATAAGGAGAAGGATTTATGATGCGAAGTGCACGATAGACGGGGAAAGGATCGCCAGAGAAAGGCAGTTGCATGCGGCGGGAAAGAACCACCTGAAAAATATCGCCTTCGCGTATATATTCCTTTGCCCGCTGGACAGAAGAACAGAAAAATTCGCGGTCGGCATCATGTTTTACAGAAGAAGAATCGCAGTGAAAAGTGTTTTCTGTTGACGGCGATTTTCCAAGCTGTATGAAAATGGATTCGAGTTTTCGTTTTCCCTCATAATATTGTTCACTGATAGGCTGTTGTTTATCGATGATGCAATTATAGGTGATGGTTATCAGTTGATGCAGGTGATCGAACTTAACTACGATGTGAAATAATCCAAACATTGCATCCGGCTCATCATCTTTCGCCGGCGGATGAACCGGGACATTTTCTATCTCCAGAATCCGGTCATAGCCATAGTAGCCGAGAAATCCTCCCGCAAATCCTAAATGTTCTTGTGTTGCTACATTCCGGTACTTACGCGAATATTCCTCCAGTACATCAATTACTTTTCCATGCCGTTGCTCTTTCTCTTTTCCGGACTCGATCTCGATCATATCGCCCTTGGCTTTTATTAAAAGCAGCGGATCGGTGCCGACAAACGAGTAGCGGCCGATCTTTTCATCAGGTTCAACGCTCTCCAGGAGAAAAGAATGAGAAATGTTGGAGCGGAGGCTCAGATATATCGATACCGGTGTATGCAGGTCGGCAAGCATTGTCTCCACAAGAGGTATAACCGTGTATGTACCTGCTAATTTTTCAAATTCCTGTTGTGTTATCATGGTTTTATGACCTCACCCCCGCCTACGTTCTACTTCGGCGGGCAAGTTGTGGTTGTACAAAAAGTTTTTTCATAATAAAGAACACGATATTTAATGGAAATA
>CAZYAM010000088.1:0-12322 GCA_964645575.1 uncultured Ignavibacteriaceae bacterium | reverse complement strand
CCGATTACATTCGGTTTCAGGGCAAGCGCTTCTTCAGTTCGCTCCACGTTAACTCGTTTTCCTTCATTCTCTTCCATCCACATTCTTCCGCCGCCTGCACCACAGCAGAATCCTCTCGATTTCGTACGTTTCATTTCCATCATTTTTACACCCGGTATTGCGTTAAGAATTTCCCGCGGTGATTCATAGATCTCATTATACCGCCCAAGATAACACGAATCATGGAACGTTACTATTGCCTGTTCTTCTTTCTTAATTTTCAACCGGCCTTCATTAATCAGTTTTATAAGAAAATCTGTATGATGAATGACTTCATAACTGCCGCCGAATTGAGGGTATTCGTTCTTCAGCATATTAAAGCAATGTGGACAAGTTGTTACAATCCTTTTCACATTATAGTTATTCAAAGTCGCAATATTATCTTTCATTAGCATTTGAGCAAGATACTCGTTCCCAATTCGACGTGCAGAATCTCCTGTGCATTTTTCTTCGGCTCCAAGTATCGCAAATTTTATTCCCGCCTTCTGCATCAACTTTGCAAAGGCTTGTGTTACCTTTGTGTAGCGTGCATCGAATGCGCCTGCACAGCCTACCCAAAAAAGAATCTCGGTACCCTGTGATTGCGACATTTGCGGAATGTTCATGCCTTCCGCCCAATCTGCACGACTCGATGGCGGAAATGCCCATGGATTAAAATTTGTCTCGAGATTCTTGAAAACAACCTGAACTTCCGGCGGGAAACTGGATTCCATTAAAACCAGACTTCTGCGCAAATCCACTATCGCGGGAATATGCTCGTTGTTTACCGGGCATTCCTGTATACACGACATACATGTTGTGCAGGCAAAGAGTTCTGCCTGAGTGATATAGTGATGGAGAAGTGTGTTTTCCAACAAATTATTCTCGCTCTCTTTAGGTGCTGCTGCTTTCCCACTATCCAGTATTAAATTCCCTTTTTCCACTGTACGATGCCGGATATCGGTCATAATCTTCTTTGGCGAGAGAAGTTTGCCTGTTATATTTGCAGGACATGCAGCGGTACAGCGCCCGCATTCTGTGCATGTGAAACCGTCAAGCAGCTGTTTCCATGTAAGATCATCTACATCCGTTGCACCGAACTTTTCTACTCCTTCTGCTTCAATATCTATCGGCACTAAAGCGCCTTTTGGTTTCAATGATGAGAGAAATACGTTCGGTATCGATGTAATAACATGCGCATGTTTCGAATACGGCAGGTAATTTAAAAATCCGAGTATCAGAACAATATGCATCCACCAATATACCTCTACAAGAAGATGGTTTGTTGAAATATCCGACGATGCAAGTATCGAGCTTATTGCCGCAGAAAGAAACCTGCCTTCATCATTTACTCCAAGCTGAATTCTGGCTGCATTCTGACCGAGGAGGCCCACCATAATCAAGAGAATGGTAAAAAGAATAATTGTCGCATCTATTTTCGCATGCAAATCTCCCTGGAGCCGCTTGGGCCGAAGTATTAATCGCCTGAATAATGCGATACAGACTCCGATAATTACCAATCCTGCAAAGAGATCCTGGCAGAACACCAATGGTTGATAGAGAAAGCCGATGAACCTGAATGAGAATCCGGGAAAAAGCCCCTCGCCAATCGCTTCCAGAACGGACGACAACAGAACAAGAAATCCCCAAAAAATTAATGCATGCATAAGGCCGGCTGCCGGCTCACGAAACAACTTCGATTGGCCGATTGCTACAGACATCATCTTCTTGAATCGTTTCCACAGATGGTCCAGTCGATTCTCAGATTTGCCAATGGAAATCAAAGCAATCATGCGCTGCAGACTGTATGCAAATATTCCAAATGCTCCCGAAAGCACAATTGCAAAAATGACGTTTTTAACAGCCATTCCTTTTCTTCTCCTTAATTAAATCTTCATCGTTGCATTCATAATTGTTACGGCTTCACCGCCGACACTGACATTTTCAATATCTTTCATCCCGCAGTGGATACGAATTTTCACTCTTCCCGTTCTTTTCATCCCGTCACCCTGCTCACCGATGAATTCCAACCGCCCGTCAGATAATTCACGGTGCACAACAGGATATCCTGCAGGTAAAACAAATTTTTTCAGATAGCATCCCAGCGGGCCGTTTGCAGAACCCGTCACGGGATCTTCATCAATTCCGTAGTTCGGTGCAAAGAAACGTGAATTAACAGCCGAACTCTTTTCGTTCGTTTCTAATGAAAGCAAGCATATACCGTTAACCTTCATTTTCTTTAATTCATGTGCTAATGCCAGAAAATTCGGTTTGATTTTTTTCAATACAACAAGCCGATTCACAGGAACGTAGATATATAAATCGGTAACAACCGGAAGATCTTTCTTTAATTCCTTTATTGATAGGCCGAGAGCGTGCAGCATGGATATTGGAATTTTCTTTTTAATCTTGAATTCGGGAACCGGCAGCTCAAATTCTATTGTTGTGTTGTAGAAATTTTTCTCGACCCTTACAGCTAAAATGCCGCTCTTCGTCTGCAAACGGAAATAATGCTGGCCGTTCGTGCTCATTCCTTCCAATCCTTCTTCGGCAAGAGCATGAAAACTTGCAATAGTCGCATGTCCGCAGAGCGGTACTTCATTCTTGGGAGAGAACCATCTGATGCGCAAATTCGCATCTTTTTCGGTTGCCGGAAGAATGAAAGCAGTTTCCGGATGATTCAATTCACGCGCTATCAGCTGCATTTGTGAGTCCGTTAATACGCCGGCATCGAGCACCACTCCCGCGGGATTTCCTGCAAACTTTGTTCTGGTAAACGCATTTACGATTTTAATCCGATAATTCTCCATTGTTCTATTTTCCCATGAATTGAACGACGATATCTCGATAACGATCTCTTGTGTCGAAATCAATCAATATAATCTGCTGCCAGGTACCGAGCAGCAGCTTTCCATCCGAAAAAGGAACGACAATAGACGGTCCGAGAAACGAAGCTCTTACATGCGAATGGCCGTTCCCATCTCCCCAGGTATCATCATGGTGATAACGGGTATTGCTCGGTGCAATCCGCTCGAACATTTCAGGGATATCCCTTCGCAGTCCAGGCTCATATTCAGTTGTTGTTATAGATGCAGTCGAGCCGACGACAAAAATAGTTGCATTTCCTTCTTTTAATTTTTGTTGACGAAGTAAAGCTGAGACTTTTCCGGTAATATCAACAACTTCCGAGTTCCCCTTTGTCGAGACCTTGATATGCTCTGTTATGACTTCCATAGTTTTAGTGCGATTAATTTAGTTTTGATTTTTTTAAAAACACAAATATATCTCTTGATTGTGCGCTTCACCTGCAACTAATTTTCGCGGCGAAAATAATATTCATCAAATTATTCCGTCGGATTGAAATTCTCGAGCAGGCTTTAAAGAATTCCCTCGGAATAATGCAGAAAGTGCGGCCATAATGCACCCAAAAGTACCAAATTATTAAAGGAGTATCAACCGATGTTGACAAACAAAAAAGCCAATCCTATTCCACAGGACCGGCTTCTTTCTTACTACTTATTGCTTAAGTGATCTATTTTTCACTTAAGAGCCGCTCTATCTTATCAATGACTTCTTTCTCTTCAGGCTTCACTCCCGGCGCAAATTTTTCTACCACGTTACCTCTTCTATCAACAAGATATTTCTGGAAATTCCAGGTTACAGATCCCGGTACAGGAGATTCTTTTGTAAGATACCGGTAAAGCGGATCTTGATTGCTTCCTTTGACGCTGATCTTGGAAAACATATCGAAAGTGACACCATAATTCAGTGTGCAAAAGTTTTTGATATCTTTATTTGTACCCGGCTCCTGCCAGAGGAAGTTGTTTGCGGGAAAACCAAGAACCATAAATCCTCGGTCTTTATACTTTTTATAGATTGATTCAAGTCCTTTGTATTGCGGCGTATGACCACATTTTGAAGCAACATTAACAATTAATAGGACTTTACCTTTGTAATCGGAAAGCGGTTTATCTTTTCCATCGATTGTTTTCACGATGAATGAATATATCTTTGGCTGTTGGTCCATTTGTTTCTCCTTCGGCTGAGCTCTCCCCATAATCGACACTATAAATAGTATCGGCAATATCAAGCTTAATGTCTGGTTCATCATTATATCCTTTCTTGTTATCGAACTATCCGTCAGGATTATAACAATAAACACAGAGGAGAAAGTTTCAGGAATGGACTTCCTGATTATTTCCTTCCGGGACTATCCACCAGGCAATCAGGTAACCGATGAAAAACGGGAATAATCCTGTAATAAGACCCAGAATGACGGTTACAAGACGAATGACGGTCGGATCGGTATCTGTCAGTTCACCAATTCCCCCGCATACTCCCGCAATTTTTTTATTGGTCCGTGAACGATATAGTCTTTTCATAGTATACTTCCAATAATTGTCTTTATTTTTTTAACTCCTAATAATGATATACGTAACTATGCATAGACTGTTACATAAAAACGTACTTTTTACTCAATAACTACTTTTCGAAGGCGCTTTGTTTCACCGCGGGCTTTCTTCATCCGGAGACGGCTTTCGCGGGCAGTTACTGTCGGTTTCGTAGAAATTCGTTTCCTGCGAACTTTTAAAGCTGATTTGAGAAGCGCCGTTAATCTTGCAATAGCAAGCTGCTTATTCTTCCATTGACTTCTGGAATCTTGAGCAACAATCCGCAGTACACTCCTAGAATCAAGTTTTGAGGACAGATTATTCAATAGACGACGGCGAAGATGATCAGGAATATACGATGATTGAGCTACATCTAATAATAGCTCGACACGTGTTTCGAGTTTATTGACGTTTTGTCCGCCATGTCCTCCGCTGCGGCTTGTACGGAACTGCAGTTCTGTTATTGGAATCTTTAGCGAATTCGTTATTACGACATGCGTTGCAGGCATGTGTATCTTTTAAAAGAAATAATAATGTGCTGCAATCTGCGGGAGCGGGAGAATCCTGCCATCCGAGAAGAAGACAAACAAGCCTTCTACCGTTACATGCAAAGCTCCCTTTACATGAAATTCACCGCCTATACCTGCACCCATCCTGAATGGGCCTGTGACTTCATTATGTCCATCGCCGTTGTAGAAATACGCGGCAGTGGCAGCAACAAAAAACCGTGTTTCATCGCTCCTAACAAGATCATATTGATATTCACAACCAACGCTCATTGAAAGCTTATTTGAAGATTTAATAATGCCAAAAATTGCTTGAAGTGATGATTTAGACGGAAGATGCGCACGAAAACTCAGGCCGATGCCCGAACCCCAACCTGCCGATAAACCCAGGCCGTAAACCGGTTTACTCAAGCCCTCAGCTTTTGACAAACCGGATGTAGTTATTTGAGCAAGAGAGACAGACACCGGAATAAACGATAAAATGCACAACGAAAGAAGAATATTTTTCATATGGTCTCCGCTATTTTCTCGTCAAAGATGAAATCTATAAAGTAAACTTTGTTAAGATACGACTTTCTATAATAGAAGGAAAGAGAAGATTTTCAAGCAAGTAAATACATTGTGCTTTTAGAGTTTGCTTCCGAAGTTGCTTTTAGGTAGTTTTCTATTAAACCTTTTGCGAACATCGCAAAAGGAATACCGAAATGGCAAACCAACAAACGAAGGTTGTAATCGCAGCATCGACATTCCAATCGGCAATTCACATCACAATGTGCGATAACTTTAAAAAGTTGTTCAAGCCGGAAGAGATGACAATGCGTTCCCTGGGCAGCGATCCTGAAATGCAAAAGGGACGTTTAAAACAGGCACTCGTACAAACAAAACCTACTGCTCTGATTGCTATGGCTATACGGCCGGATATCGACACAATAACTGCTTACAAAACCGCAAACGTTCCCATTATCATCACCGATGAAGAGATGACCGGTGTATCAACTATTACTACGGACAATTTCATGGGCGGCAGAATAGCCGGTGAGTATCTAATAAAAATAGGAAGAAAAAAAATAGCGATTGTTACAGGCAAAACTCAAGTTAAGGGAGGTTATAATGCAGAACGAAGACTTAAAGGATTTCAGCAGGCACTCAGCGCAGGAAATATTTCCATGCAGCCGGGTTGTATTGTTGAAGTGACTAATTATTCTCGAGAAGACGGTCTTCAAGTTATGCCGGCTTTATTAGACATAGGCACTGATGCTGTCTTCTGCGCGGCGGGTGATAATTGTGCACAAGGTTTACTGGCTGTTGCAAGAGATCGAGGAGTGCGAATTCCTGAGGATGTGGCAATAATAGGCTTCGATGATCTGCTCATTGCACGGCTTTCAACTCCCGCACTTACAACAATCAGACAGCCATTAAAGGAAATGGCTGAAGCTGCATATAGGATGGCTGTAACTCAAAGATATGAAATTCTTCGCAAACCCCAGAATGCCGTATTCAGTCCCGAGATCGTAATTCGAAAATCGGCTTAAAATCCATATCTTAAAAATTAATAAGATAGTATTCGCGAATTGCTATTTCTGAAGTGCAGATATATTTGCGAGGCGGCTCAAGAAGCTGAAAATATTTACTGATGTTTTTATGCGTTACATGCGGTTAACATACTCTCTTTCCCTTTTGCACGATAGATAAAGCAGTCCCCTCTTCTCCCCTCCCCTGAGGGGGAGATTTATACATCAGCCGCAAATATGACTCCAATGTAGAAAGGGGAACGAATAATTCTATTTGAATTATTTTTCAGTAAAAATTTTAATTTGCTAATTATGTTCACTTTGCGTCGAGCACTTCTCTTATTTTCCGCAGAACATCTTCTTGTCTGTATGGTTTTTGAATAAATTCTTTTGCCCCGTTTATTAATAGTTCTTCTTTTATATTGACAAAACTGCCGCTGGTAAAAATAACTTTGATATCCGGATCCATCTCCTTCAACTTCGTAAACACTTCCCTTCCGTTGAGTCCTGGCAATCCTATATCTGTAAAGACAAGTGAAATCTTTTCTCGGTTTTGTTTGAATAACTCAACTGCTTCAATACCATCTTTAGCAGCCAGAACTGTATATCCTTTCGATTCGAAAATAATGCGTACGAGATCCAGAAGATAATTCTCGTCCTCTACGACAAGTAAAGTTTCTGTACCGCTGAGATCGTCCGGCATTTTCGTCTGTAAAGAATCGACGCTCACTTTGTCTGCAATCAGTGCCGGAAAGTAAAGATAGAATGTGCTTCCGTATCTGGGCTTACTTTCCAGATCAATGAATCCATGGTGCGCCTTTACGATGCCGTAGACAACCGAAAGCCCCAAGCCCTTTCCTTTGCCTTTTGTGGAATAGAACGGATCAAAAATCATATCTTTTACATTTTCTTCTATACCTGTACCAGTATCCGATACACTGATACAGATATACCGATCATGTCTGGCCATAGGAAAGAGTAATTGAATATCCTGGCGCGCTACGCTTTTTACTCCAATAGTAAGCGTGCCTCCTTCGGCCATAGCATCGCGGGCATTGTTACAAAGATTCTGCATTACCTGACGCAGCTTTGCCTCGTCGGCGTCGATACTGGAAATGTTTTGTTCTATCGTTTCCTGGAATTTTATATTTGCCGGCAACGTTTGTTTAAGCTTGGCCAGAAAACCATTCAAGAGATCAGGAACAGAAACCGGTTTGCATGATATATCAGTCCTACCGGTGAAGGTAAGAATCTGACCTACCAATTCGGCGCCCCGTCCTACAGCGGTATTGATAGCCTTAATGATTTCAGTATGTTTCTCGGTGCCCACCTTGGTCATCTCCAGCAAAGAAGACGATACCATGATGGTTCCGAAAATATTATTGATATCATGGGCAAGAGTACCGGCAAATGTTCCCAAACTTTGTATTTTCATCGATTGGAAAAATTGACTTTGCACCCGGTTCTGCTTATTGTCATCCTGAAACATTTCGGACATCGCCTTCCTGTTCTGTGACTTCATCCCTGCGGGATTCATCTGGAACACATTGTTCCCTATTACTTCTGCTGTTTCGTTCATATTCACCTTCTTTTCTTTGTTTTCTTTCATAAAAATTTCACTGTCTGACTGATGGACATATGGATTGCATTTCTATGCGTCTTTTGATATTTTTTTTAGAAAATCCTATTGATTTTGCACATGGAGTATTTGATTGCCTCTGCTTCCATCTACAAACTCAAAGGACTGATTCTCTTGAACAAATGCCGTCTTTTGTTCGAAGAGAGTTTGTATGCTTTTAAGCCGCGAGCATACGTGCATATACTTCTATGCACTTCAAAAAGAAATCATTAATTATTGTTGCAGAGAGGAGCTGTTGTAACTTCGAAATTTAATTAATACGAATCAATACCGAGAACCCAGTATTTGTGCAAAGCGGAAAAATTGTGGGAAACTAACTGTTTAGACCAGCCGCTCCTTAATCGCTTTAGCGACCATCGCATGCCGATTTGATACATTGAGTTTATGAAATATATTCTTGATATGGGTTTCAACAGTATTATAGGTTATTGAGAGCTGCTGTGCGACCTCCGCACTGTTTAAGCCCTTAGAAATCCATCGGATGACTTCTCGTTCCCGGGTCGAGAGATCGTATGCATCACTTTCGGGTTTTTCAGCTATAAATGCATCGGTCATTCTGTATGTGATCATCGGATCAAGCGGCGTTCCGCCCTTCAGTACTGTCTCAATTGCCCTGATTATATCATGAGGTTGAGAAGATTTTAGGAGATATCCCGCTGCACCCCTCTTGAGAGATGTCCGTATATCCGTATCAAAATCGTACGACGTAAGCATAATGATTTCGGTTGAAGGGGCAATCCTTTTAAGGGACGCGATTGCATCCACACCTTTTATTCCGGGCATTTTAATATCGAGCAGAATCACTTGCGGAGAATTATTACTGGTCTCAAGATATTCGATAGCCTGCCGGCTGGAATGAAAATATCTATCGCAAACAATCGAGTTACTGCGGTTCAATGCTTCGGACAATACGACGCAAAAGCTTTTATTATCGTCTACAATCCAAACCGAAATACGCTTTCTTCTTTCCTGTATATCTTCATGTGAATTCATAATATTTTCTTCACTAAATGAAGATTTCTATTCCATATTTATCGTTTAGAGTTAAGATTCAAAGGCCGGTAGATAGATTTTGAATTCCGTCCTTTGATTCACAATACTACGAACAGTAATGAATCCGGAATGGCTTTTGACAATACCGAGTGCGATAGAAAGGCCGAGACCGGTGCCGCCTCCGTTCGTCTTTGTTGTAAAAAATGGATCGAAAATTCTTTCGATGCAATCCTCAGAAATACCAGTGCCGGTATCACGAATACTCACCAAATGATATTTTCCGACCTGAGCATCCGGATAATGATCGAGAGAATTCTCGTCGATTTCAATTTTTTCGATCCCGATAGTTAAAATCCCGCCGTCAGGCATAGAATCACGTGCATTAACCACAATATTTAAAAATACCTGCTTTAATTGATTTATATCGCCCAGTACTTTATAGTTACTGCCTTCGATCAGTTTTTCAATACTTATAGTGCCGGGAAGCGATTGTTTTATAATCGTGAGAATCGACTCGAGCAAAACCGATAAATCAATTGCCTCTCTTTCACCGGGTATGCCATGCCCGTATGTGACGATATTCTTAATTAGATCAAGGCCGCTCTTGGCACTTTCTTCAACAGCATCAAGGACCTTAATACTTGGGTCGTCGATTAGTTTTTCACGCAGAAGATTTATTGACATTGAGACAGGAGCAAGAACATTCTGTAGATCATGGGCAATCCCGCCTGTTAACAGAGCGATGCTCTCCATTCTTTGTGCACGAAGCAGTTTTATTTCCTGACGTTTCTTCTCCGTGATATCCGTGTTTACAATTAAGATAACCTGCTTGCCGGTCAACGTACTTTCCACTTTTTTCCACCTGCTTTGAATGAGCAGTTCATTGCCTATTCTGTTCAAATGATGTTGTTCTCCGTTCCATTCGCTGAATTGAAGCATATCTTCCATTGCCAGATCATATTCTTTAAAATGCGCAGTATCAAAGATAAGATCCCGGATGAAAAGGCCGGCAGCCTGCTCTCTCGTCCAACCGTAGATAAGTTCCGCTCCGTTATTCCAGAAAGTAATCCGTCCCTGGAAGTCCGTAACCATGATAGCATCCTGTGCCTCATCTAAAAGCATCGCCTGTTCCGTAATTTTATCCTGCGAAATTTTTCGTTCAGTGATATCGACAATCACTCCATGGGTCAAGTGCTCTTCACCGATCATTTTTGCCGAGAAGAGAAGCCACAGTTCCTTTCCATCAAGCCGGATTGTTCTAATTTCATATTCCTGAATGAGGCCGGTATTCAGAAGCGACTGCTGAATATTTTGGATACTTCGCGGCGGTAATGCAGAAAAACAACGCGCTAAATCATCGTCGGACTCGCATCCGAAAATTTGTTTCATGGCTTTGTTTGAATCAAAAACCTCCCATGTCTCCAGCGAGAATTTTACAATTCCTGCAAGTGAGTTTTCAAACAGACTGCGGTACTTCTGTTCGCTTCGTTTAAGTTCTTCAAGTTGCTTTGCTTTTGCAGCAATTTCTCTCCGCTTGCTGTAAATGACGATAGCAATAATGCTGATCGAAAGAAACAGAAGCACCGCAGTTGCAGCGCTGATTGCCCATAGCAGATCTATGGAGTTGCCCGGCACCAGACACCTCGTGCTAAAAGAAGTGTGAACACGATACTGAGAATCCAGTTAATCGGCCAGAGTGTTCTGATTAACTCAGATGAAGTTTCCAGCATCATATTAAATAATGCAAAAAGAAATAATGTTCCGGATGAATAAATAATAACTCCTGAGGAAACCCATAAACGCGCATCCGTCTTCAATTCAACATCAGTATCTTGCAGGACATCAAAGAGCACCAGCGCTGCGACGATAATTTGTATTATCTTTGAGACAGCCGAAGTATACGTGTCATCTCGATATAATGGTTCGAAAGTAAATTTGCTTACTATCCATAAAACGATAAAAACGATCATTCCAATCATTAATATACGTTTATCTGCTTTTTTGGATTTCCACAAATAACACGTTGATAATATTAGAACATATTCTATTAATGTAAAAATTTGGGAAACCCAAAGATTACGGATGTGATATAAAGTCATACATAGTTCGGTAATTCCTGAAATAGTCGATGCAATAAGAAAAAGACTAATCAATCGTTGCTGAACTGTAGAATGCTTCCAGCGGAAGATTACCCACACAGCGACAATACACTCGATAAAGAGCGTAATATAGAAAAGTATGGGTATATTCATAAACATCAGATTTATTTAATTAATGCGGTGGATCACAAAATGGTGGACAAGGCAATATTTTTTCTGCATAAACTCCTTTTTTCAAATCGGCACCGGAGGTATCTATTCCTACGAGAACAAACGAAGCAGCACTGTCTTCCAACTGAGCATAATAAATCCGAATACCGTCACAATCACGCTGCGCTAAAATTTTATCCAGGATATCTCTTTGGAAAGCTCCAGCGCGTATTTTCGGTATCTGTGGGTTTTTCTCATTGTTCTGAATGTACTTTTCCGCCTGATCCCGAGTGATTTCATGCTTATCCGCTCCGGGAAAATCCGTCTGCGATTGTTGATCAACCGGCATGTTGCGGCCTAACAGGAATGCAATAATTGCTACTATGACAGCAACAATTATGGTTACAATAGAGCGCTTCATAATGAATACTCCTTGTATTATGATTGATGGATATGTGAATTATTTTAAGCGTGGATAACGCTGCATATTCCTTTTCAAAGAAGTATATCAGAAGATTACATATTGTAGGCATCAAGTTATACAATATTCTGATTTATGCCACATATATTGTAAACCTTTTTATAATTATAATTTAAATCGTTCTAAAGATAACACTCAAGCCTCCACAAGCGCAAATTCCCCCATTTTTACACTTTCGACGCTAATTCTATTTATATACACTTTAAAACACAATACCGAGAACTCGGTATTCCGGGTAAAAAAAAGGGCTGAGCTTTCGCCCAACCCTCCACTCACGAACTCGCAACTAATAACTACTCTATAATGCTGAGTAGAATGTAATAAAAATATTGCCACGACCTTTGCCAAGGGCATCCCTTTCGGGACAGGTCGTGGTTTTAATATCTCCAAACATCTGGGCTTTTCCCAAAGGGCTGGCTTTTTGCCACGCCCAAAACGATTCAAAATGTGGCTAAAGCCGATGATGCTTTGATATATATAGTGGTTGTACAAAAAGTTTTTTCATAATAAAGAACACGATATTTAATGGAAATA
>CAZYAM010000087.1:0-12339 GCA_964645575.1 uncultured Ignavibacteriaceae bacterium | reverse complement strand
CCCGATTGATGTTCGCGAATTGCAAAAATAAACGGCCGGTTAACAGTCATTTCAGGCGGGAGACCTCTAACAAATGAAATAATAGTCACTGCCGCTGCCTCTGTTCCTTCTTCGTTAACTTCCACAAATGTTTTATGCCTGACTTCATCGATCCATATACCCGGCGCAATACGGGAAAAATCTGCAGAAGGACTAAAGGCAATCTGCATTCCCATAGCTATAAGTTCGTCATTAATGGTCTTTTCATATTCCAGCTTGAATTTTGGTAAAAACAAATCAACTTCTGTTGAGTCCAGGTTATTCACCAATTCGTTCCATTGCTGTTGCGTCAATGCACCGGCAAACTGATCTATATTGGTTCCTTCGGCAGGCAGAATAATCGTCATACTGAATAAACGGTCACCATACGGCAGGTCGATGATTTGCGCTTTTTGTGTTTCTTTATATGCATATGTGGCTTTTTGAGTCATCAGACTGCAGGAGACGGTATTTCCTGTCGATGTTGTAAATGTGGCATCGGCAGTTTTTGCGGGATCGAACTGATATGTCCAAGCTCCCTTAAAGTAAATCGCATTGATTAAATACATTACTACTGAAGGTGGAATTTTTTCGAGTATTGTCGGGATTTTTCCGCTGGTTTTAGAATTTACCCAGGCGTTGATAGTTTGAACTGCGCTCGGCGAGGAAAAATCGAGTGATGCTGCTTCTGCATCGAAATAGCTGCTGCAATCGTCGAGAAACGTCGGAAGGACTTCGAAGTAGTCAGCGCACCAAATGGAATTGGCAATCTGAAATACGACCTTTGGGTCAAGATGAGTAAGTATATAAGAGATATTCTTGTACGATTCGTTTATTTCCTGCATCGTGAAATTCGAATGCTCAAGCACTTGCTTCATGGAATCAAGCGTGGCACCATCCGCACCGTTCAATGCCATACCTAACGCCATCGAAACACTGAATGGAGACATAAAAACATTCTTATTTTGCTCCACAGCGTTCATTCTTGTGAAAAGCTTCAATCCGAAAGAATTGTCCGATGAAATAACGGATTTTTCCAATACAGTTAAATCCTTTATACTTGGCTGGTCAGTCGATAAGGATTCGGTACTCTGAGGACTGCAGCCTGCGAATACTGCTGCAAGAACAAGAATATTAAAAATATATGCTTTCATTATATATCTCCGATTATTCATTAATTTACGTATAGAGCCAGACTTCAAAGAATCGCATACTTATCCTGTATAGTAATAACGATTATCCTCTCCTAAACACCTATATCATTAAAAAAAATTTAAAAATACGGGCGATATACCGGGGGCATATTGCAAGTCTCCTTTGCTCAACTTATCTTGGTAACGTTCTTTTCTCTAATTCAAACTTTTTTCAAAATTGTGGAACAGAAAACAACAGACATACAGCTTCTTGAACAAATAAAAAGCTCCGATATGGAAGCTTTTCGAATGCTTTTTGATCGGTATCAACCGGCTTTGTTTCGGCAGGTGTTATTCCATATAGGGCAGACAGATCTTGCGCATGATATTGTGCAGGAAACTTTTATTAAAGTGTGGGAACACCGCAGATCCCTCAAACCTCACCTCAGTTTCCCATGTTATGTTTTTCGTATAAGCAGAAATCTTATACGAGACAATATCAAACATCAGAAAATTCGCAGACTTACCGATAAATATATCCCCTCTCCATCTTTGTCGGAAAATGACGACCCAAATGAAGCTTTGCAGTTAACTCTGCTACAGGAGCAAATTACAAGCATTATTAACAACGATCTTCCGAAAAGGTGCCGGGAAATATTTCTTTTAAGCAGGTTTGAAGGAAAAACACATCAAGAGATAGCTGATTTGCTTCATCTCAGCGTAAGGACTGTAGAGCATCAGATCATCCACGCATTGAAGGTAATGCGTAAAAAGTTATAGTATCAACAACCAGGAGAGGTAGTTTTTTGTAACAAATTTTCTTTTTAATATACTTTGTACTATTTCGCCTAAAAGCATGGCGGAATCCTACTCCACTTCCGGCCTGTCTCGAAATGTTTCGGCCGTTTTTTTATAATCCCGTTTTGAATCTACTATTAAATCCTGCACCGCCTGTAATAACGAACATCGTGTTTATACGTTATTATTTTTTATCAACGTATAAAGATAATACTTGTCTCACAAGAAAAATCGTGTTACATTATTAATGAAAGTAGCACGCTATCTATTAAACAACATTTACGTTTATTTAAGAAAAAGGAACAAGGCATCATGTACATAATAACCGCTATTATTCTAACCGTAACATTAGCCGGATTTGCATTTGCAAAGGACAATCCGGATTCAGATACAACAAAGACCTATAACCTGGATCCAATAACCATAACAGCAACCCGTACTGCAGCAGCCCGTAGTGTTGTTGCACCATCTATCAGTGTTATACCGCAGGAAATCCTGACCACGAATCCACAAAAATCCATTCTATCGCTTGTAAGCCAGCAAGTGCCGGGTGTTTTTGTGCAGGAACGCGGTGTTTTAGGTTATGGAGTAGTGACATCAACAGCAGGTCAGGTATCAATACGGGGTGTCGGTGGAAATCCGAATACGCAGGTACTGATGATGATAGACGGGAGGCCGCAGTATATGGGAATCTTTGGCCATCCGCTCTCGGATAGTTATCTTTCGGCAGATGCAGAGCGTGTGGAAATTATACGCGGGCCAGCTTCTGTCTTATACGGATCAAATGCAATGGGCGGTGTTGTGAATATTATTACGCACTCTGCACAGAAGTCGGGAATATCCGGAGATGTTGCACTCTCATACGGTTCATTCAACTCACAGCATCTCGGCGGCAAAATCGGATATAATACCGATAATTGGAATGCAATTGCATCTTTTACGCGTGAACATACAGACGGGCACAGGCCGCAATCGGAATTTAATGCAAACAGCGGTTACTTAAGGGCTTCCACAGTACTAAACGATCAATTTATATTATCAATTGATGGCAGCTTAACCGGGTTTACAACATACGATCCGGGTACCATATCTGCTCCGAAAACAAAAGACAATTATGTCGATATACAGCGCGGTTATGCCGGTATTTCAATAGACAATAATCATGGTTTGTCAAAAGGCTCAATACGATTCGTGTATAATTTTGGACATCATGAAGTGTTCGACGGAACCGATTGGGTGTCTGACGATTTCAATGCGATTTTTTCTATTTATCAAACATTGACACTTATTCCGGATAACTCAATTACAATCGGTGCCGATCTTAATAAATTCGGCGGGCAAGGAAAGAATAAAACAAAAGATTATGGCGAACCTTCGGTTTATGAATACGCGCTTTATACCAATATACAACACACATTAATGGATCAACTAGTTCTTAGTGGAGGATTGCGTTATAATTACCATGAACTTTACGGCGCTGAAATTGTCCCACAATTCGGAGTTTCCTGCAGAGTAGCCGACGGGACGACCGTTCGGATTTCCGCTGCCAAAGGATATCGCAGCCCTACGATTCGTGAATTGTATCTTTTCCCGGCTCCCACACCCACACTTCAGCCGGAACGGTTATGGAATTATGAAATTGGAGCGACGCAGACAATCGGCAGTAAATTTTTCAGCGAACTCACTGTCTTCCAATCTGAAGGTCAAAATATGATTCTCACGTCAGGCCGATACCCAAATATGATATTATCAAACTCCGGCACGTTTGTTCATCGCGGAGTTGAAGTTGCCGGTACATATTTAACGCCGGTTGACAACTTGCAGCTGCAGGGGAATTACAGCTTTATCGATGCGGGGAAACAAACACGCTCCGTACCGAAGCATAAAATGTACTGCAGCGTTCAGTACACATATAATATATTTAGCGCCGTTGTATCAGCTCAACATATTGAAGAAATATACGGCAGCGATAACAGCAATGACATTCTGCCGAATTATACGCTTGTCAACTTGAAAGTAAACGCGCAAGTTTTACCGATGATGTCCTTATCACTTGGTGTAGATAATCTACTTGATGAAACATACTATACTATGCTTGGTTATCCTATGCCGGGTAGTATTGTAAATGTTGGCATGCAGGCATCTCTTTAACACTAATTGAAATGGAATAATCACTTATGGATACTATCGGAACGCTTTAAAATGTGAAGTGAAGAAAAGGAATAACCATGCTTAAACCACGCGAAATCGCTTATTGTGCGGTCTTCGGTGCGGCTGCTATGTTATTGCCGGTTATATTTCATGTTTTCCATCTCGGATCGGTATTTATGCCGATGTATCTGCCCCTGGTGACACTCGCATTTTTCGTTGGGCCGATACCTGCCGCAATAACTGCGCTTCTGTTACCGCTGCTTTCCGGCGCAATTACCGGCATGCCGCCGTTTTATCCTCCGATAGCATTTATTATGAGTATTGAACTGGCAGTAATGTGCAGTATCATCGCTTTTGTACGGATAGCTCTGCCGAAAATCAATGCACTGCTCATTCTTATCCCTGTTCTTTTTCTGGGGCGCTGCATTGGGCTTGGATTAATCTATCTTATGGCATTGTTCATGAAACTACCTGCCGAGTTTGTTGTCGGTGCATCCTTTTTCAAAGGATGGCCGGGATTAATTTTAATGATTGCAGCAATTCCGGCAATCATCCGGATTTCTCGTACGGCGGGCCATTCAAATATACAAACAGGAGTATAAACATGTGTGATCGCCCTCAGGCAACAAGCGTTGAATTTTTTAATTCTATCGCCCCGAAATGGGATTCTTTGGAAAATCTTGAATCTCTTCAAATCCGATTTCAAAACGGACTCAAACGATTCGGCCTTCACCATGATGAGCATGTGCTCGATGTCGGCTGTGGTACCGGGAATCTAACCGCCGCAATCCTTCGTCAATTATCGCAGGAAGGCAGAATTACTGCCGTTGATATCTCCATTCGAATGATCGAGATTGCACAAATAAAAATAAAGGATTCACGTATTCAGTGGATATGTAATCCGGTCGAAAACATGGCCACCTTCAAGAATGTATTTGACAGAGTGATCTGTTATTCGGTTTGGCCGCACTTGATAAATACCGGAATAGCCGCGCGATCGATTCAGAGCATGCTCAAATCCGGCGGTAAACTTCACGTCTGGCACTTGAAATCACGAGAAGCGATAAACAAGATTCATACAGAAGCGTCTAAAACCACACACGATCATTTGCTGAGGCCGGCACATCAAACTGCAGCGCTGCTTGAACAATACGGTTTTATCATCGAAGAAACGCTGGATGACAATTCTGAATATCTGGTATCCGCCCGGAAGGCTTGAATATGAAGGATGTTTTTGCATTCTGGGGCTGCGGAAAAGGTCCCCTGAAATCTCTGCACGCGCATATTCGAATTCTTTCCGGTATCCTGCTTGGCGTTAGTTGTCTACTGATTCCGATGCATTCTATTAACGGTATCGTTCTTATATCAATTGTCACAACATGCTGGTGTGTTCTTGCTGCAATTCCGGTAAAAATGCTTATCCGGTGCACCGTCATTTCACTTATCCTTTTTTTTCCTTTTTTTCTGTTAACTCCCTGGATAGTAGTCGATTCGTCTACGATGACGCCGACGGCTGACCGCTTTGCGCAGGCAGGAGCTATTGCACTTCGTAATACCTATTGTCTTTTTATTACCGCATCGACGATAGCCGTTTTAGCTATTCAGGATTTACATTGCGGACTTGCACGAATTCCTATCCCAAAGGTATTTGTTGTGCTGATCGTCCAGCTTATAAATCAGATTATGCTGCTAATGGAAGAAACTTCGCGTATTATCAGTGTACTTCGACTGCGAAGTGCATCAGGAGTGCGAGATACGAAGGTGCTCTTCTCTTTTCCGATCGTGTGGATGATAAGAATGCTGTTTCGCGCCGAACGTACAGCAGCGGCAATGACTGTTCGAGGATATGGAATTAAAGCCGTAACAGCAGATGAAAACGTCAAATTAACAATTGCCGACGTACTGATGATCATCTGTGCATCTGCCATTCTTACGGTTTCTATTTTTATGCGGTTGAGGATTATAGCATGAATCCAGTACTTGAATTCAAATCAGTGACAATCCGGTATCCCGGTAACTCCGGTAATACTATCGATAATGTTTCCTTTCATGTCCATCCCGATGAAAGAGTTGCGCTATTCGGTCTTAATGGATCGGGAAAAACGACGTTACTGCTCGCTGCAGTCGGGTTAGTATCTTTTATCGGATTTATTTTTATTGATGGGATTCCTGTTGAGAAAAAGAACCTTCAGAAAGTACGGGACCGGACAGGATTCCTGTTCAATATTCCCGAAGATCAAATTCTGTTTCCGCGTGTAATTGATGACGTTGCGTACGGCCTGATTCGGAGAGGAATGCCGCTGAAGGCAGCGCATGAAAAAGCCATATCTGTGCTTGCGGCGCTGAGTGCATCGGACATTGCAGAGTGTTCACCATTTCAACTATCTCACGGACAGCGTCAGCGAATCGCGTTGGCCGGTGCATTGGTCACAGATCCTTCGGTGCTGCTGCTTGATGAGCCATCATCGGCACTTGATCCGCGTGGAAAATTGTCACTGGCAGGTGTATTGTGCTCCATTGCATCCTCAATCATCATCGCCACTCATGATACCGAATTCGCATCGCGTACATGCAGCCGCTTTTTGGTTTTATGCGAAAACGAGCTTCGCGAATTTCACAATTGCAAAGATGCAGAACAATGTTTGCTTGGTAATTTATCTGCAAGATCAGTGAGCGAGATTCCTCATTAGGTATTACCGACGCTGCAGCCCCTTTTTAACAGCGTAATGGCTGCTGCTATCCTTAATGTTCGGTAATATATTTGGAATGAATATTTAATACCACAATGGCGGCGAAAAAATCCTTGTTTTTTTGTGAATGAAGTACTACTTTTCATCATCGCTATAACATGAGGTTTTTATGAACAAACTTATACGTTTCGGTATTTCGATGGACAACGATCTCCTTCATCAATTCGACCATCTTATCGCCCGCAAGGGGTACACTAATCGTTCGGAGGCTGTGAGAGATATTGTGCGCGATAAGCTTGTGGAAGAAAGCATAGAAACGAAACACGGCAATGTTTTCGGTGCATTGGTATTTCTTTATGATCATCACAAGCGGGAGCTGGAAAAATCCTTATCCAATATTCAGCATGACTACTTCCGGAACATTATTTCTACATCTCATGTTCATGTGGACCATGATCATTGTCTTGAAGTAGTTCTGCTTAAAGGCGATGCAGCAATTCTAAAGGCAATTTCCGGAAAAATTCTTAGTTTTAAAGGTGTGAAGAACGGAAAATTGACCCTGACATCTGCGCTGCAGCAGCATACGCATCATAAACGTTCATAAAGGACGGGGAACATCATATTTATAACATTATAATTTAGAAAAAGGTTTTGAAGACTTTGAGAATACCTTGTTTCCACGGCACACGGTGCGATATGCCGCTTCGATGCTCAAATGATGAAAGATTCTCCAAGTACCACTTATAATTTCTAATAAGCGCGTCCTTATTGGAATACTTTGGTTTGAAACCGAGAATACGTTTTGCCTTTTCAATTGAAACGAACGAATCTTTCGACGCCGTTTCATACACCCATTTATACAAAGGTGAAAGATGTAACAATTCGAGGAATCGCAGTGCCCAGATCAGAGGACCGGCGGGAAACGTTTTAATCTTTTTACCGAATCCGGCAAAATCAAGTACAGCCTGATAATCTTCTCGCATCGTTGTAAAATCTTGAGCACCAATGTTGAAAGTATCATTAACTAACCGCGTATCTCCGGTTAAAACGATGTAGATCGCTTCACAGAGGTCTTCAACATCGAGAAGCTGATAGCGGTTCCGCCCGTTGCCAATCAAAGGAAATCCCCTGCTATTCTTAGCCCAATCATAAAATAGCGCAAAGACGCCGAGCCTTTCGGGTCCTATGAACGACTTCGGTCGAATAATTGGAATGCACATGCCTTTTGTCCGATATTCCAAACAAACATTCTCGGCAAGTATTTTTGCCTGTCCATACGGGCCAACACCGTCGAGTTGATCATCTTCCAGCAACGGATGATGATCGGGAATTCCGTACACAGCTGTAGAAGAAATGTGCACAAACCTGCCGACACCGTTTGTAAAGGCTTCTTCAAGAAGATTTCGTGTTCCGTTAACATCCGTCGATAAAATATCGGCTTTCGAATAAAGGGGCAAAGCAGCCGCTGTGTGCACAACTGCCTGCATGCCATTCATAGCATACTTTATTGCTTTTTTATCCCGTATATCACCTTTGATAAACGTAATACGATCCTTCTCAGGATAGTCGAATTCTGCAATATCCAGAACTGCAAGCTTATACTGCCCTTTGTCTAAAAGATATCGTACTAAATTTATGCCTAAGAACCCGGATCCGCCTGTAATAAGTATGTTCATAGAGTCGCTGATAATTTTTGAAGGACGCACTATCGTGTTACGAATTTAGTAATTGTAATGCTCTTTTCAAATGGAATCAAGACGGGCGAGCCACATAAAGCCAGATAAAATTTCAGAATGCGGTATACAGCTATAGAGATCTTTCCCGGCGATATATGTCCTATTCCGTCTTTTGAGATTTAAGAATTCAGAATGAAGATTGAAGATTTAAAAAAGAAGAATCCCACTAAGTGAAAGCCGGCGGGGCATTTCCACAAAGCTGTTAATTTCCATTAAAAATCGTTTCCAAACATCTCTATAATTAATGCCGACAAACTATATAGAGGGACCAGGTTTCTCGATTTCCTCATAAAGAAGATGAAAGATGAACCGGAAACCGTTTACCCATTCGAACAACCACACTTCGGCCCACTTGAAAGGATTCCATAAATACAGATACCAACGATGCCAGATATGATGGACATATGATCTCGTAAAAGCACCGGCAAATGGATTTCGTTTCCTGAACCAGAGCCTTACAAAAGACGGTACTTTAATTTCCGGTTTCTCGATATGAAGCTTTGCATAGAATGCTGCGAGCTCCTTTATGCTGAGATCCCGCCAATCGAGGATATCCTGCTTCGTCTTTGATATAAGATCAAGAAGTGCCTCCTCTATATTGCTCTTCGGCCTGCTTCTCAGCCATACCTCTTCGAGCTGAAAAAACAATTTCACTATTCCCCATAACCGATATATGTGATTCTTCAATTGATACTGCCAGAACGGAATGAATGCTTCCTGAGGAAACGCTAAGCGTCGTTCATTTCGCCGACGGACAGTCCAGAATCCGCAGTTCATGGGGTGGAGGTGTTCGATTCTGGACGAATAGAGATACCATGCAAAGAAAGACAATCTCTCTTTATAAGAGTAGCGATCCGGTTTCCATATCTTCAGAACGTTGACCATATGTTCAGTGGAATAAAACTGTTCCCAGGTATTACGGTACGCTTCCATCAGTTCGTCGCTTGACATACGATCCGGTTTTACGGCAACATGTGCTGAATCATACGCGTTGAAATCTTCATGCATCCACCGTCCCTCACGCCACCATCGCTGGTGATCCTTTGAACCGGGAAGCGGTGTAAGAACATAGAATGAAGCTGAATCAAACATCATTCGTTGAAGCTCGGCGACATCCCGTTTAATACTATCTATTGTATCGAACGGCAGTCCTATCATATATCCCGCGTGGCATGTAATGCCGAGCGAATGACAATGAGCGACGAGGTCTTTATACTCGTGAACCTGATTCTGGAATTTATCCTTGGAACGAAGATTTTCACGGTTCACACTTTCAACACCGAAGAATACTTGATTGCAGCCGGCTTCTGCGGCGAGTTCAAAGAAATCACCGCCCGGCATTTTCCGGGCTGCAAGATCGCTCTGTATCATAAATGTGAACGGTATCTTTTCTCCTTCGCGCATGAGTCTAAGTCCTAAAAAAAGCTCCCGCCATTGCGGGTTTCGCGCAATGTTGTCGTCCGTGAAGAAACAGTGCGAAACACCGGTCTCGCGATAACTCTGCCGTACAAATTCGATAACTTGTTTCGGATCCCGATGCCGCATGATTCTTCCCTGCACGTTGATGATGGTGCAGAAGTCACATTTGAAGACGCATCCGCGCCCCGTATCAATAGTAGTAAAAAGTGATGCAAAATTTTCAAGTTCATCTTTCGTTATACGAGGAATAGGGACATTCAAGAGACTGGGTTTGGAATTTAAAAAATTATAGAGAGGCTGTGCCCTATTCTTGATGATATCTTCTACAATCAAAGATAATCGTCCGCCTTCGACCTCTCCGGCAACAAGAGTTATTCCCATCGACATAGCATTCCTGAGATCGGTTGTCAAACCGATCATAGCAAGCATGCCGCTTACATGGAACCCGCCGATTAATACCGGAATTCCATGCGGCAAAAACTTTGAAGCAATGTCCAAAGCCCGGGGATACTGATTTGTCTGTACACCGACGAGCATGATAATCGATCTCACACCGGGAACCTTTGAACGACGAACGATATCCTTTACAGGTATCCATTCGATTGCCTCGTCGATCTTGCAAATATCTAATCTAACTCCTTGAAAGAAGGGCTCATTCGCAAGATCGCGGACAAGCGTGCCGATCTGGGTTAATGTATTGCTGCGTATAACACCGATACGAGTTTTAATCGGGTAGCCGTCATCTGTATAGTTGGTGGGGCGGATGAGCGTTACGTCAATTTCATGCACTCCATACTCATTCGCGGATCGGAAAGCATTATACATACTTTCAGGCGACCGATTTGCCTCTACCGCACTCAGTTCTTGCATATCTTTTCCTCTACGGAAGGAATAATCTTTTCTTTAGTAATATACTGATGATCGTATTTATCGGGAATAGTTCAAAAGTATGAAAAAGTAATTAATCCCTTTTTAAAGAAATATTCGTCCTTCACCGAAGTGAAAAGATACAGAACAAATAGTTATAGAATTTGGATCAGCAAAAAATATTACGGGAAAGGAAAGAAGATCAATTCAATCTAAAGATTTTCTTCACGGGTGAATTTGGATAGCTGCAGGCGGGTATGCAAATCTAATTTTTCCATAATGTTATGCACATGGCTTTTTACTGTGTGAGTAGCGATGTTGAGTTGCTGGGCAATTTCCTTATTGTTCATGCCATCGGCAATCAGCGCTATGATTTCACGTTCACGTTTTGTCATTCGTACGGCAGTACAGCCGTTCAGCTTGGATATTTTGGTTAAGCGCGTTTTACGCTCGACAACAACGTGGAGGGCCTCCTTACAATGACGAGCGACCACGGGTATCGCTTTCCCAATGCCCCAGTTGGCGGCGCTGTTGGACCGCGTTAGGACGTTCGAGAATCGAAATTCTCTCAGGAATATGAGGATCTCGATGAGTATGTCGGTGTCCTTTGAGAAGGCGGCGTTTATGGGCTTGAGCCAGGAACGGCACTAAATTCTCAACCTGGCGTGTTGCAGGTAAATACACATATTGGTAGATAGCTTCGTGACTAATGTGGAACCCTCGAAACTCTTGCGGTAATCGTCCCGCAATCTGTTCAGGAGACCATCCCGCTCGAAGCTTTCTTTTGACATAAGAACGAATCTTTGCATGCTTGAGCCGAGGACGACAGCCCGCTTGACGTTTGCGTTCTTCAGCACGTCGTTGTGCGCTGCCTCCTCCATATGCATCGTAAATAAGCGACCGATTCCTCCTTAATTCCCGAGAAATCGTACTCTTATCACGTTTCAGTCTTTTTGCTATGCTGGTCAAGCTGTAACCCTGTTGTCGGAGATTGGATAGATGATCCCGCTCCGTGAAAGATAACTGAGAATATTTTTGTTGTGCCATATACTTAGGATACGAAGAACCATGAATTTATTCCCTAAGTGTTGCACTTCCTTATTGAACTCGTGATGATAAATATTACATTACCAGGATTTTAGGTACTCTGACTTCAACGATTATAGATAGGCTTTAGAATGTGTTGCTTTGTGGTAATATCGCTTTGCAGTAGAATGAAACTGCTCTGCGTGCGAATGGAGCTTATTCCCGTAGTGCCGATAATTTCCTGAACAATTAGATTTCTTGCGCGTTGATTGAGTTTTGAACAAACTCTATTTGAGAAAGTGTTACCGGACTTTTACTACAATCTGGTTATCTGTCATATTATCGACTGTTTCAATGCCAACGATGTGTCCATGGATTTCCATATTATTAAGCCGTTTTTTGAGCTCAATCTTTGCCTTGACAGGGCTAAATATTAATATAGATTCTTTGTAACTGCTCAGCGTAATTGAGGAATCGGAGATAAAGGATTACCGACAAAAA
>CAZYAM010000086.1:10948-12437 GCA_964645575.1 uncultured Ignavibacteriaceae bacterium | reverse complement strand
TTTTCCGTTTATTCAAATACTCGAACAATGCTTTATCAAACGGCATATTTGTATCGAGAAGGACATAATCAATATTATTATCTCTGCACTGCCGTTTATAAGAATCGAGAAAGTCCCGCATAGATTGCTGATATGCTTTCTGAATGTGCCATGGCTGTGTCATTAATTCTTCCCGGGTTTCTAAATCTTTGAAGACCACATCAGTCCCAAACGCGAACGATCGTTCCAGCGGATCCAGCACCTGCATAACAACAACTTCATTTCCTTTATATCGAAAATGTTTCAGGGCCGTCATTACCATTTCCGGTTTATCGAAAAAATCACTTAGCACGATAACCAGGCCGCGCCTTTTTATCTGCTCGGCAATCAGATGCAGTGCAGCCGCAATACCAGTTTTATTTGCCGGTTGGGCTGATTCCAATTCTCTGAGCAATTCTTTTAAATACGATCGTGTTGCCCGAGGCGGAAGCGATACTCGCACTTCTTCATCGAACAATGTCAATCCGACAGCATCCCGCTGCTCGATCATTAAGTACGATAACGCGGCAGCAATATAAGAGGCATATTCGAATTTCTTGATATTCCCTTTCGATGCATAATCCATCGAGCGGCTTGCATCAACAATGAGATACGATTTAAGATTTGTCTCCTCTTCAAACTGTTTGATGTAGAAGCGGTCTGTCTTTCCGTATGCCTTCCAATCAATGTGCTTGATTTCATCTCCCGGCATATATTGACGATGCTCGGTAAACTCGACGCTGAAACCGTGGTATGGACTTTTATGCAAACCCGTGATAAATCCTTCTACAACCAGACGCGCACGCAATTCCATATTCGCCAGCTGTGCTACTACGGCAGGCTGAAGATATTTAAGAGATTCGTTCAAAAAAGTTATTAGTTATAAGTGATCAGCAATCAGCGTTTAGCGTGTATAAACTTCAATAACCTAACCATTCAATTACACAACTACTCATAGACTCAACTGCTTATTAGCTCAACTGCTTACTTGCCCGCTGTCTTTTTGGCGGGTTGGCTCCACTACTTTTTCTTCATTTTCTTCACAGGTTTTTTCTCTTCCTGCGCTGCCTGTGCCTGTATAATTTCATCAGGACTCTTTCCGAGATTGCTTAATTCAAATTGCGCATCATCCGCAAGCTGGTTGTCGGGATACCGTTTAATAAAATCCTCGTACGCAATACGCGCAGAATCGATATTTTTCAAATCGTTATTGTAAATAAATCCGATAAGAAATGATGCGCTGGACGAAGTAGCGTGATTAGGATATTTATCAACCAACTGTCGGAACGCCTGAATTGCCTGATGATACGATTGTTTATGGTTCTGGTAAATTATCCCTATGGCATACCATGCTTCCGGAGTACGGGCGCTGTCCGGATATGTTGCCGTCAGTTCTTGATATAACGCTAAAGCATCGTCAAACTGCTCCGCTCTCTGAGCATCTTCGCCTTTTTTATACATCTCTTCAGCG
>CAZYAM010000086.1:0-10848 GCA_964645575.1 uncultured Ignavibacteriaceae bacterium | reverse complement strand
AAAACATCTCCGCAGAATCAATAAACTATCTGCTTCTTCAAAACAGCACAAAAGAATCCGTCTGTTTTTTGAATATGTGGAAAAAGTCTGAAGTATGAATCCTCAGAATCTCCTCCTATACTCTGCATCACCGGCGCATCTGCATTAAACTTGATAACAGTGAATTCAGAATGCCGGATTAAAAAATCCTCAATCACATCTTCGTTTTCCTGTCTCAGCAGCGTACATGTCGCATACACAAGTCTTCCTTCCGGTTTCACAAGCGGTACCGATGAATGCAGGATAGCTTTTTGTTTTTCAGACACTTCGTCGACAGTCTGTTCGGTAACTTTCCATTTCATACCAGGATTACGGCGAATCGTTCCTAATCCGGAACAAGGCGCATCCACAAATACTATATCGAAGAAAGCCTCGTAACGATCCGCAAGATCGTCTGCGGCTTTAATTTCCTGCACACGTATATTCTTCACACCGGCACGCTTCGCACGTTTTCGAAGACCTTCAAGCCGGAATCCATTGATGTCTGCTGCAAATATTTCCCCGTGATTTTTCATAAGCGCCGCCAGCTCCAGTGTCTTCCCTCCCGCTCCTGCACAGACATCAAGGACATTTGCATTTGGTTTCGGATCAAGAAAAATCGGCAAAAGCTGACTTCCTTCATCCTGCACTTCAAACCATCCATCCTTAAATACAGGAAGAGAAAATACATTCAGCCTCTTTTTAAGATGAATACCGATCGGTGAAATCAACGTTCGAGCAGACTCAATTCCATGCTTTTTTAATTCTTCCTGGCACTTTTCAACGGTCGTCTTCAGCGTGTTTACACGCAGTGTAAGCGGAGCTTGATCATTGAGACTTGCGCAAATATTTTCAGTCTCGCTTTCTCCATATTGTTTAATAAACCTCTCTACCATCCAATCGGGGAATGAATACTTTATCCCGATCCTTTGAATGACGGATTCTGCTGGAATTACAACCGGTTTCTTCAAATTTGTTAAAAGCTCCGCTGCATTATCTTTTGTTTTCGCGCCTGTTAGTCTTGTTAGAAGTATCTCGGGAGTTAATTCAAGCTCTTTTTCTTTAAAAAATAAATAAGTAATGATAAGAAGAAATGTTTTATAGTCACTCGAAAGATCACCGCCGATTCCGGAAAGCGCTTCGGCAAGATGGTGCTCGCATTTCCTCAAATGACGCAGCACGCCGTATGTCGTCTCTGCTATAAATCGCCGGTCATGCGACCCGAGATATTTGCGCGATCTGAAGAAAGTATCGATCAGACTGTCGGCCGGACGATCCGATTTAAAAATATTATCCAGCAATTCCTGTGTATGTCCGATTAGAGATGAGATTTGCATAGGATTAAAAAGAGAATCCTTCCTCTCCTGTTGTTCGAAGTGGAAGGATTCTTAAATTCAACAAGAATGTTGATTGAATCACTTATAAAAGATAATAGATTTTAAGCTTAAAATCCTTGTGAAAAAAAGCCTGTCAAAATCAATAAATTTTCATCTTTTTTTCACAATTTCATCTGCGAGTGTCAATCCCGCTCCAAGCGGGATTAGCAGATGAATTGTGTACAACAGTAAATAAATATTTCTGCATTTGTCAATTGCAGAAATTGATTTTTATAGAGTTACTATCACTTCTGGAACTGTTGCATATAAAGCTTATACTTTATTGCGAAGCAAAGCTTCACTTTATTTAAACTATATAGCTCCGATAGGAGCTGAATGTTTATAGAACTCAATTAAGAAACGCGCAAACCCCGTAGGGGTTTTACATATTGTTCAACTCCTACGGAGTTGGAAATTCTATTTCTCTTTTCTATAAACGTTCGACACCTATGGTGTCGTTAAGAAGGTAAATATAATATTTGAGAATAATGAAAATAAAAAAATTTATGGAGTTTTGGCAAAGCTATGCTTTTGGAAATTCTATAGTAACAGATGGAATATATTTTTCTTATGTAGGAACGTTCAATTTTTACCCGCCGGTTTGTGGACAGGGAACCGTCGACACATGGATTTTAAGTTCAAAATCCTGATCTTATCTCCTTTTTCGGATGCTCTTTTACTTTTTTCCTTTCGCCGAAAATATAATCATTCCGCGGTGATCTGTATCGATTTCTACATTTTCACCTTCGCCGATCTCCCCCGCAAGTATTTTCTCCGATAATGTATTGACTACATATTTTTGAATGACTCTTTTAAGCGGCCGCGCGCCATAACTGGGATCATATCCGATTGATGCCAGCCGTGATTTCGCTTCCTCAGTAAATGTAAGCGTGATATTTTTTCCCTCCAGCATTTTCTGCACTTGCCGCAATTGTAATTCCACGATCTGCGTTAACTCCGACATTGTTAAAGGCTTGAAAACAATGATCTCATCGATTCGGTTAAGAAACTCTGGTCTTATTGATTGTTTAAGCATGTCAAACAACTTTACACGCAGATCACCTATCAATTCGTCGCGGTTTTCTTCCGTCAGTGTTTCCATTTTCTCTTGAATCAAATGCGACCCGAGGTTCGATGTCATAATAACAATAGTGTTTTTAAAGTTAACGGTTCTTCCTTTGCTGTCCGTGAGCCGGCCTTCATCAAGCAATTGCAGAAGGACATTAAACACTTCGGCATTCGCTTTCTCTATTTCATCCAGCAGTACAACCGAGTATGGCTTTCGCCGAATTGCTTCCGTGAGCTGGCCGCCTTCTTCATACCCGACATAACCGGGCGGTGCACCAATCAAACGCGATACTGAGAATTTTTCCATATATTCGCTCATATCGATACGAACAACAGCGTTTTCGTCGTTAAATAAAAATTCAGCAAGCGCTTTCGCTAACTCTGTTTTTCCTACACCAGTACTGCCGAGAAAAACAAAAGAACCGATAGGCTTCCGTTCATCCTGCAATCCGGCACGGCTGCGGCGAATTGCATCGGCAACCGCTTTTACAGCATCCTCTTGATCGACTAACCGCTCATGTATTCTGTCTTCAAGATGCAGTAACTTTACACGCTCGCCTTCCAGCATCCGCTGAACAGGAATGCCTGTCCACTTCGCCACAATTTCTGCAATATCCTCCGCATCGACTTCCTCTTTAAGCATTTTCTGATTTTTCTGAACATCGACCAGCTTCTGAGATGCTTCCTTCAGCTTCTTCTCCAATCCTGTAATCACACCGTAACGAAGTTCTGCTACACGCTCAAGTTCACCCTGCCGTTCTTTCTGATCCGCTTCGCTTTTTGCGTTCTCAATTTCTTCCTTCATTTTGCGAATGGATTGAATTAAATCCTTTTCGAGCTGCCAGTGAGCTCTCAAACCGGAACGTGTCTGGTTCAATTCGGCGAGCTCCCGCTCGATTTCCTCTAAACGCGATTTGGATTCATCGTCTTTTTCCCGCTTTACTGCTTCACGCTCGATCTCAAGCTGCTTAATGCGCCTCTCTATACTATCCAATTCTTCCGGCATTGAATCGATCTCAATCCGAAGTTTCGACGCTGCTTCATCGACCAAATCGATTGCTTTATCAGGAAGAAAACGGTCTGAAATATAACGATGACTCAACTGCGCTGCAGCAACGATCGCTCCGTCGGTAATTCGGACACCGTGATGAACTTCATATCGTTCCTTCAATCCGCGTAAAATGGATATCGTGTCTTCCACGCTTGATTCTTCAACCATCACCGGCTGAAACCGCCGCTCTAATGCCGGATCTTTCTCGACGTATTTCCGATACTCATCTATTGTGGTTGCACCGATGGCGCGCAAATCGCCGCGCGCTAATGCAGGCTTGAGCATATTTGCCGCATCGACCGAACCCTGTGCCGAACCTGCGCCGACAAGCGTGTGGAGTTCATCGATAAACAAAATAATCTCACCGTTGGATTCAGTGACTTCTTTTAAAACTGCTTTGAGCCGTTCTTCGAACTGGCCGCGGAAACTTGTCCCCGCGACAAGTGTCCCCATATCGAGTGCGACAATGCGTTTCGTTTTTAAACTCTCCGGTACATCACCTGCAACGATGCGATGTGCGATTCCCTCAGCAATGGCGGTCTTGCCGACACCCGGATCGCCGATAAGCACGGGATTATTTTTAGTACGGCGTGAGAGCACTTGCAGAACCCGCCGGATTTCATCTTCACGGCCGATAACGGGATCGAGTTTCCCTTTGCGTGCCAAATCGTTCAGATCGCGGCCAAAACGCTCGAGAGACTGATATTTATCCTCCGGTGTCTGGTCGGTCACACGCTGACTCCCGCGAACTTCTTTGAGTGCTTTATAAATACCGTCTTTTGTTATACCCTGATCTGCAAGAAGTTTTGCAGCCGTTGATTGCGTTTTTAAAGCAGCCAGCAGTAAATGTTCAGTGCTTATATATTCGTCTTTGAGCTGTTCCGCTTCTTTTTGTGCCGATTCAAAAATCCGGCCGAGTGCCGGAGAAATGTTTTGATTGCCCAGTCCTGATCCCTGTACCTTCGGCAGTTTTTCAACTACTTCATTAATTTTAATTTTCAGATAGTTGACATTAGCGCCAAGCTTCTGAAGAATCGGAACGACAACTCCCTCGCTGTCCTGTACAAGCGCCGCGAGCAAATGTTCAGGCTCAATGATCTGATTGCTGTAGCTCGATGCAATCTCCTGCGCATTCTGCACAGCTTCCTGCGATTTTATTGTAAATTTATTAAAATTCATATTTTCTCGTCCCTTTTCTTTTTACATCTGTGCTGCCAGAAAAGAATTTGAATTATGGTAGTCGAAGACTTCAGTCTTCGCTACTATAATATTAGCGAAACCTAACCCGCCTTCGGACGGGCAAGAGGTTTCGACTACCAATATTCATATACTTTTGAAATAATCCCGAGTATTACATTTTATGCAATCCGATGCTTCCTCAGATTTTATTGTGAATTTATTGAAGTTTATGTTTTCTTATTCCTTTTCTTTTTATGCTGGAATTACCAAGAATAGAATAGAATTACGGTAGTCGAAGACTTCAGTCTTCGTTGATAAACTAAATACGAAACCTAACCCGCCTTCGGACGGGCAAGAGGTTTCGACTACCAATATTCATGTCCTTTTGGGATAATCCCGAGTATTACATTTTATGCAATCCGATGCTTCCTGAGATTTTATTGTGAATTTATTAAAATTCATATCTGTTACCTGCTTTCAATTATCTATTTATACATCCATATTTTTAATCCCTTCCCCTCACAGGGGAATGTGATTCCTCTATATTCAGTAGTCGAAGACTTCAGTCTTCGTTGATAAACTAAATACGAAACCTAACCTGCCTTCGGACAGGCAAGAGGTTTCGGCTACCATCATTTATGTACTTTTGGGATAGCCCCGAGTATCTTTTCGGGATCCAAAACCGATTTATTTACTCTTTTCCTTTTCCGCTTTCTTCTTCTTCCCACTTCTTATCTGCTTGCTGCTCAATAACCGTTTCCATGGCTTTTTGTTTTTCTGCGGACTGCATATCATGAAATGCCGCCATCGATGCGAAACTCCCGGAACACTGAGTATTCTTATGTGTTATCGCATAAATAATTCCACCTAAAAGAAAAATTATAACACCGATGAATATCAAGAGTATAATTGTTGAGTTTTCCATGTTACTCCATATTATATATCCCTTATCACGCACGAAATATACAACGAAAGGCGAGTTTTTTCTCGCCTTTCGCTTTAACATCAGATCGGTGAGTATTCACCATGCAATCTGTTATCTTTTACTCAACTGCTCATCTGCTTCATACTCATCGGCTTACTTATCATCCACTACCTCAAAGTCCGCATTCTCGACTTTCTTGCCGCCTTGATCACCGCTTGGAGGCGGCTGTTGCTGCTGCTGTTCTCCGCCCGGCTGCCCGCCTGCGAATGGCCCTTCCTGTGGTCCGCCGGCTCCCGGCGGCGGCTGCTGATTCTTTACCGATTCATACATCTTCGATGAAGCTTCGTTCCATGTATTGTTCAAGGCTTCCATTTTCGCTTTGATCTCTGCTGCATTGTTCGTCTTGATCGCTTCCTCGAGCGCATTGGCGGCAGATTCAACCTTTGCTTTCGTATCGGCTGTCATTTTATCTGCGAGGTCTTTCAACTGCTTTCGTGTCTGGAAGACAAGATTATCCGCCTGGTTTTTCGTCTCTATTTCTTCTTTTCGTTTCTTATCGTCCGATGCATGCGCCTGGGCATCGTTCTTCATCTTTTCCACTTCTTCCTTGCTCAATCCGCTGGAGGAAGTAATACGGATGGATTGCTCTTTGTTTGTCGCTTTATCTTTTGCAGAAACGTGCAGCATACCGTTCGCATCTATATCGAACGTTACTTCGATCTGCGGGACGCCGCGCGGTGCAGGCGGAATTCCATCGAGATGGAAACGCCCGAGCGTTCTATTATCTATTGCCATCGGCCGTTCGCCTTGCAGAATGTTAATCTCTACAGACGGCTGGCTGTCCGATGCTGTCGAGTAAATTTCACTCTTCTTCGTCGGAATGGTTGTGTTCGCTTGAATCATCTGCGTCATTACACCGCCGAGTGTTTCGATACCGAGCGTTAACGGTGTAACATCCAGCAGGAGTACATCAGTCACATCGCCGGAAAGCACTCCGCCTTGAATCGCTGCACCGACCGCTACGACTTCGTCCGGATTCACTCCTTTATGCCCTTCTTTACCGAACATATCATTCACGAGCTTCTGCACACGCGGCACGCGCGTCATACCTCCGACGAGAATGATTTCATCAATTTGATTCGGCATAACGCCGGCATCTTTCATTGCCTTCTCAACCGGCGGAACGCACCGCTGGACCAGGTCTTCCACAAGCTGCTCGAATTTTGCACGGGTTAGTGTCATATTTAAATGCTTCGGGCCGTCTGCGGTGGCTGTGATAAACGGTAAATTGATTTCCGTTTGCATCAATTGTGAAAGCTCCATCTTCGCTTTCTCAGCCGCTTCGCGCAGACGCTGGAGCGCCATGGGGTCTTTGCGTAAATCAATACCGTCAGATTTCTTGAACTCATCTGCTATATATTCCAATACACGCATATCGAAATTATCGCCGCCGAGATGCGTATCACCGTTTGTGGACTTCACTTCGAAAACACCGTCGCCCAATTCAAGAACGGAAATATCAAATGTACCGCCTCCGAGATCGAATACTGCTACTTTCGAATCCTTGTGCTTTTTATCGAGGCCGTATGCAAGCGCTGCAGCCGTCGGTTCGTTGATGATCCGGCGGACATTCAATCCGGCAACCTCGCCCGCTTCTTTCGTTGCCTGACGCTGTGCATCATTGAAATATGCAGGCACTGTTATAACCGCGTCTGTAATCTTTGTACCGAGATAATCTTCCGCTGTCTGTCTCATTTTTTGAAGAATCATTGCGGAAATTTCCGGCGGCGAATAAACACGGTCGGCAATCTGCACGCGCGCCGTGTTGTTGTCGCCCTGGATCACTTTATAAGGGACAAGCTTCATCTCTTCGTTTACTTCGTTAAAAAAACGTCCCATAAACCGCTTGATAGAGAACACGGTATTCTGTGAATTAGTAACTGCCTGCCGTTTTGCAGCCGCGCCTACGAGACGTTCTCCTGATTTCGGGAATCCGACTACAGACGGCGTCGTCCGTGCTCCTTCACTATTGGCAATGACGACGGGATCATTTCCTTCCATTACGGCTACGACCGAGTTGGTGGTTCCCAGGTCGATACCTATTATTTTTCCTGTATTTGCTGACATTATTTTATTCCTTTCTTTTTGCGGTTAAAACCGCTGATTGGTGGTTTTGTGTTTTACTTTTTACTGTTCTCAGTCCGGCATCAAACATTCGTTCACTGCTTGACTCAAAACAGAAATTTTAAAATCAGAAAAGGCCGGGTCATCCCACCAAGATGACCCAACCGATTATTGTACAGACGTATCGCGATTAGCCCGTACGATTTTTATTTCACCTTTACTTCGATTTGCTTCGGTTTTGCTTCCTCAGCTTTCGGCACGTGAACGGTTAGAACACCGTCTTTAAATGCCGCATCGATTTTGTCATTGACAATTGCAGTCGGCAGAGTAAAGGATCTCTGAAATGAACCATACGACCGCTCAAAGCGATGATAGTTTTCTTTCTTCGTCTCCTTTTCCTGCTTTTTCTCGCCGCGAACGGTGAGCATATTGGATTCGACTGTAATTTTCACGTCGTCTTTATTGACGCCCGGTAATTCCACTTTTACCGTATATTCATCATCCTGTTCGGCAATATCGACCGCCGGAGTCCAGGAAGCAAGCGCGTAATCTTCGCCTTCTTCTGAACCGCGGAAAATATTGTTGAACATTCTGTTGATTTCCCTCTGCATTCCAAAGAGGTCAGAGGGCCATGCCGCGAGATCGCGGGCTGGATTCCATCGAACGAGTGACATAGATCTTTCCTCCTATTTATTATTGTTATTGTTTCTGTTATTGTATATTTATTTGCCGCGCCTTTACTTCATCGGCTTTCGGCAGTGTTACTAATAAAACTCCGTCGCAGTATTCCGCGTGTATTTCGCCGAGTTTGATGCCGGTTCCGAGATGAAATTCGCGTTGATATCTCTTTTTCCCGATTTCATTCACAAGTAATTCTCCATTCTCTGTGCCTTCATTCGTTTGCGCAGAACTCACAGAGAGTATTCGAGCATCTGCAGTAACAGTTATCGATTCTTTATTCAAACCGGGCATATCGAGTTCGACAATGAACGCATCTTGTGTCTCGTAAATATCTGCCGCCGGGCAGACAATCATCTCAAATCCTTCTGCTCCGGGTATCATGGCATTGCAGCATGCCCGGACAACAGCGGTATTTTTCTTATTCTCCATAAACTACATCTCCTTCTTACTTCACTTCAACAGTTCGTGTTTTTGCAGTTTCCGATTTTTGCAATACAATTTTCAGTATTCCGTTTGTTAAATCGGCAGAAATCTTGCTTGCATCGATATCATGTTCAAATTGAATTGAGCGATTGAACTTGCGGACATTCAGCTCGTTCAAAACGACTCTGGCATTTTCCGGAAGCTCGTAAGGTTTACGTTCGCCGCTGATCTTCAGGACGGCATTTTCAAACTCAATCTTCACATCTTCCTTTTTGACACCGGGCAGCTCGGCAATAACCGTGGTCTGTCCTTCCTGCTCCATAATATCCACGGCAGGAAAAACGCTTCGTGATATTGCTGTATCCGTTGCTAAGAAATTATTGATCAAGTTGTCAAGAGTTCTTGGATGATCAAATCTGACATACATTGCTTTATCTCCTTATTTAAATATTATTGACTTCTGTCATATATGAGTCAATTCATATGCCACAATAAAAATTGCTGAATTTCAAAAGATTTCGATACTTTGGAAATGACTATCATACAAAATGGCAGTAATAATGCCATAATGGCATATAGGAAACATGCATAATGGCAGGAAAATCTGCATATTTGTCAGATATTTCTTTTCTTTTGTTAGATAATTATCTTTTTTTTCTTGCATTATTTATCGCTATATGGTAACCATATCACTAAATATTCTAACTAAATCAATTGATTTATGCTTGAATATATTAAATATATTATGTATAATTATATGTGATTAGTGTGCATAACGTAGCTCCGTTATGTATGTCGTTCTTTTGAATATTTTTTTCGGCCTCCCAATATGATGAAGTATTTGATGAACTAATGTTGAACTTATAGGATGCAAAATAATTGATGTATGAATCGGATGGAGGAACTTATGAACAATTTGACGACGAGCCAACACGGCAATCGCATTAATTTGATGATTTCAAGCGAGCTTGCCAAAACTCTAAATGAATGGGCCGAAAAACTCAATGTGTCTCTTAGTGAAATAGGCAGAAAGGCACTAAACGACTTCGTTGAGAAACTCGAACGAGATAAGCTTGAGCGAGAAATTGCAGATGCCTGTAAATTTTATTACGGGCAGGATAAACAAATTGCCGACGAATGGAAATCGGCAGAATCGAGAGTAGAATAAATGAGCTTTCAACGCGGAGAAGTATACCTTGTCGATCTTGAACCCACAAGGGGAAAAGAAATTCAAAAAAAACGTCTTGCGGTAATTGTGTCGAACAATGTGATTAATACAGAAAGTTCAATCGTAATTATTTGTCCAATCACAGACGCGACTGGGAAAAATAGTCCAATTCACATTGCAATCGATAGAAATGAGGGCGGCCTAAAGAAATTAAGCGTTGCACATTGTGCACAGATAAGGGCAGTTGACAAAGAAAGATTGATGCAGAAAAATGGGAACTTAACAGCTCAAAAAATGAAAGAAATAGATGCCGGTATTAAACTAGCCCTTTCATTGAGTTAATGTTACTGTTGAATGTCAGGAATCCGCTTTGCCTGCCCTCAGCAGGCGGGCGCGACTGACATCACTATCCATCCATGTTAAATTGAGACACTACCATTTGCACCCTTTCCTTGACATTTGTTTTGCGACTCCATACATTTCTTATGCTATCAGGGGCAAATATTTCTTTCGATCTACATACAAACCGGTAGCAGCCAGGATTTAAACGATTTCTAAAAGATAATTTTTATAAGAAGAAGCAGAAGCGGTGCGGAATGTCCTTCCCTGTTTGCATGGGAACGTATTGTATAGATAGGAGAAATGAGTTTTTGAGAGAAAAGGAACAAAAATGCATAATATGTGCATTAAGAAAAATGCATTAGGTATTTTTATGAGGAGAATAAAAAAAAGATAATGATTAGATGGAATTAAAACTTGACCAATTAGAATATCAGCAACAAGCGATCCAATCGGTTATCTCTGTTTTCAAAGGGCAGGAGAAGAACACCTTTGA
>CAZYAM010000085.1:0-12542 GCA_964645575.1 uncultured Ignavibacteriaceae bacterium | reverse complement strand
ACAACCGGAACACCCGGATATTTGGCTTTCAATCGACGCACATCTTCTGCAGTAATTCCGTCTGCTAGTGAACAACCTGCTTTCTTCGCCGGAATTAGAACGGTCTTTTGCGGGGATAATATCTTAGCTGTCTCCGCCATAAAACGCACACCGCAGAACACGATAATATCTTTATCCGTTTTTGAAGCTACACGGCTCAGCTCAAGAGAGTCTCCGGAATAATCCGGGATAGATTGAAACAAAGCCGGCTCCATATAATTATGACCGAGAATGACGGCATTGCGTTCGGCCTTAAGCTTGTTGATTTCAAATGCAAGCTCGGATTTCAACCGCAGCTCCGCATCCGGCACGACATCATGCAGCTTAGCTTTTAAATCTTGATATATTTCTTCTGCAGACATTATTTATTGCTTTATCTTAAAACTAATATCCAGTGCACGTACAGAATGTGTCAGTGCACCGACGGAAATCATATCGACTCCGGTTGCCGCTATCGCAGCGACATTCTTAAGCGTTACGTTTCCTGATGCTTCCAGCGGAACGCGTCCGGCAGTAAAACGAACTGCTTCGCGGAGAGCTTTTATACTCATATTATCGAGCAGTATACGGTCGACTTTCAATAAAATCGCTTCACGAAGTTCCTCAAAATTCTTTACTTCAACTTCGATCAACCGCTTCATTTTATCCCGTGCCCATACTTGCGTCACCGCCTGAGTAATTCCTCCGGCCGCTGCAATATGATTATCCTTTATCATTACCATATCAAACAATCCGAACCGATGATTAGCTCCCCCGCCGAGAAGAACCGATTGTTTATCGAGCAACCTGTTGCCCGGTGATGTTTTACGGGTATCGAGAATAACGGCATTTGTGCCTTTGACAGCATCAACATAAGCGCGGGTCATTGTTGCAATTCCCGACATTCTTTGCAGGAAATTTAAAGCCGTTCGCTCGACAGTCAATAATATCCGGCCGTTGCCGCGCACCGTAGCGAGCACAGTTTCTTTGGCAACTCGTCTGCCGTCCGTAACTTTCGGAGAAAAGGTTACATTTTTATCCAAATATTTCAGCGTTTCACGAACTACTTCCAATCCGGATATTACTCCGGATTCCTTTGCAATGAACGTTCCTTTCAGCACGGATTTTGCCGGTACAGTGCTCAGGGTTGTTATATCGCCGCTGCCGATATCCTCCTCAAGCGCGCAGTGAATTATTGCGTGAAGATTTTCAAGTTTTATTTTATTCATATTGAAATATACTGATACTTTCGTAAAGTAACAGCGGTTAAAAAAGATACTTTACGAAAGTGGGCAGGGAAAATTACAAATCACCCTGATATAGTTCAATACATTATAGTAATTCTTTATTAAAACTCTCAATTAGGATACCGGCGTCTATTCATTTGCTTTTAAACAGTTTTTCACTATATTTTTTATGAAAAGTGAGACAATACAAATGTTCCGGGGATTCCAATGCGGTATGTATTTTTTTTACTTCTTGCATGTACATTTCTCTCTTGTAAACAGGACATCACGGATTCGCATCCTGAATGGTACGAGTTAAAACAAAACTGGCCTAATCCATTTAAAGACACGACATATATCTGTTACGGCATTCCTTCAGTCAATAACTATTCCGGTCCTCACGTTCGTCTGATCATCTATGACCGTTTTAAAAATATAGAGGCAAAACTTGTCGACCGGTTCAATCACCCCGCTTCGACAGACACGGTCATGTGGAACGGACGTAACTCCAATTACGAAAAATCCCCGGCAGGCATCTACTATATTGAGCTTCAAACCATTGACGATAATAGTACAACTGTGTGTGTTCGTATCGCAGCATTAAAACAATAATGAGAGAACAATTGCCTTGATACGAATTGCCGTTATTCTCTGTTTGTGCTTCTCAATAATCCGTGCGCAGGATACATCCGCAATTACGACGGAATACAAGATAACAGTGACATATGGAATTAACATCATACGGCCGGATGAAATCAATGACAACATAAGAGTTTCCGGCGATGCGCTGGGAAGTTCGGCTAATATCATTAAGCATATACCGGAAGCCGCCGTTTCATTTTCCACCCGATTGACGGGAGGCCCTCAAATCATTACAGCACGCATCGGCCGGATGTATATTTCTCGAACGCATGATGTGAGCATTCCGGAGACAACAACATCTCCGGACATTACCGGGTACACGAGCGGAACAATCGAGGAAATATACACATTTTATCCGTTGTCAGCCGGTATCGGATGGGCATCAAAATCTTTTGGATCTCAACTGCAAATCGAATTTATTTATGCTTTGGGTTACATCGATGAGGACCAATCATATATCTCTTCAACCGGTGCACGTACCGCATATTCACGTACACTGTCAAGTCCTGCATATGGCTTCAGACTTGCCGGTAATACAACCGTTGCGTTTTCGGAACGAATTGGAATAACATTCGAAGCAAGCTACCGTTACATTGTATTCGACGATTATTCGGATGAGAGAACAGACAAAGGGAAAAAAATAGAGTTCTCTGCATACGGATTGAGCGGTGCCGTCGGATTATCGATTCTCTTTTAATACTTTCGTAAAGTTACAGCGGTTAAAAAAGATACTTTACGAAAGTAGAGAGGGAAAATTACAAATCACCTTCATATAGTTCAATACATTGTTGTAATTCTTGATTATCGAGGTGCTTAGCTATGATATTCTGGTATTCTGATCCGGAAGAAAAGTAGTACTCTCGAAATTCATACTTTTTCCTTTGCGCTGGATTCTGCGCTGTCCATGAATTCGAAGCAATCCACTCTTTATAATCAGAGTATTCCCATTCTTCTGGATAACTAACAAGGCCTGCCAACACTGGATTCATGTGAATATATTGAATAGCAATAGTCAGATAATCATCGGAATCAATATGCCGTGACTGCGCTCGACCTTGAAATAGTGTACCGCTATGACCTTCTCGCGTATTTACAAAAAGCGTGTATGCGATAAATGTGTCTTTTAGAAATTTCGAAAGAGAAGCCCCCTTTTCCTGCCGCATCAACAAATGATAATGATTAGGCATAAGGCAGTAGGCAAGAAGTGATGCATTGTATTTTTCGGTATTTCTTATCAGTAGGTCAATACAATATTCATAATGCCTCTTACACCAAAAAAGTTCAGCTTTATGTGCTCCTCGATTGTAAATATGATATAAATTTCCATCCTCGTATTTCATTGACACCCTTAGCTACTTTCGTAAAGTAGCCATTGCTTAATCTAAGTGACTTTACGAAAGTTACAAAAAGTAACACGGTTTAATCCAAGTCACTTTACGAAAGTTACATTATCTTCAACAGCTCTTCCGCAACGAGGCGGTTTCCATCATTATTCAAATGAACTCTATCTTTGGTAAGAATTCCCAGTTTGCCGTCATCCGGATTATGCGTCTGCATATATAATCCTTATGAGTACATAAAAGAATCAAAAGAAATGGAATTTAAAAAAGCCGCCATTTCATTTTTTTTCCTTTCTAAATAAAACAATTCGATTGGAATTAGTCCCTTTCTCATTATTATCTATACCCCAGATATTTGAAGTCTTGGTGAAGTGCTGTTCATTAATAATGACGCCGATGCATTTAAATCCTGCTTTGACACCAAGCGGAACTACATGCTCATCCAAATTTATTTTTTTATTCCGCACTTCCCCGACTTCGAACGCCACGAAGCCGCGAGGTTTAGTAACGCGGTACAGCTCGCGGAAAACCCCGAACATGACGGCCGACCAGTCCTCCAGAGTCCTTGCCATCGTAATTTTTTTAGAAGTCGCTGCAGCATCAAGATCATTGAACCAGCACCGCAGCCAGTTGTCCTGCACATAATCTACAACATCGAGAAATGGAGGAGATGTTACGGTAAGCTGAATAGAGTCGGCAGCAATAGCTTTCGTTTCCCGTGCATCGAATGTGAGAAAGCGCCCATTTCCGCCCGTTTGCTGAAGAAGAGCGCGTTCTTCTGCCGTTACATTGCTTAAAAGCGTGCGCGATTTTTTATATATGATAACACGTGTGTCTCTGTGCTCCGGAGTCTGTTTCATTCTTAAATTTATTTTCCGCTGACTGTCGGCGCTTACTGCCTGATTCGGGGGCAGTGTGTATACGGAAAAGAAACCCTTCGAATGCCCCGTCAGCCGGTTTGTTGCGACCATTCGTATCCACCTGTCGATATCGTCTTCCTCCCCGCTTTCACGGCGTGCAGCGAGATAATTTTTCATGGACACAATTTCCGCTTCGGTCTTCGGATGAAAGAACATCGAGAGATCGATTTCGGCATCCTCGTTCTCAATCATCGGAATACTGTCCAGACGTTTTATCAGGTCCTCAAGCGGCGGCAGAAAGAAACGCGGTCTGCTGAGAAGAGAGCTCAAGGGATTGATATCATTCGCAATAATATTTCTGCCCATGAATCCTGCTTCCAGGACCGTTGTACCCCGCCCGCTGAACGGGTCATACACTTTATCGTTTTCTCTGGTCAAATATTCAATAAAAAAATGCGGGAGCTGAGGTTTGAAGCATGCCCTGTACGATATTTCGTGCAGCGAGTGTGCTTGCCGCTGTTTCGATGTCCAGAATTCTCCCGTATAGCGCGGTATAGACTGGCCCGCAGCATCGATGTCCTCCACTTTTGAAATTCTATAACGGATTTCGTCCAGCAGGCGATCGAGGTACGGGCGTTCTTCTTTCGGTATTTTTGATTTTATAGGCGACATTTATTGCAGTCCGGAAGGCAATCGCGGTGATGAAATAAGTTTTGTAAATTCTTCCCAGCGCTTTGCAGGCTTGTTTTCTGTTCCGCCGCGGCATTCAATATACTGACGTACTAAATCAAGGCCGAAATTATAATTAATGACATAACTGCGGTACTGGTCGAAGAAACGCGTTCGCTGCTGCGCGTGTTCCGGCGACATCAGTGCATAATTGACGAGCCATTGGGCGGCTTCATCGCGCGATATCTCTGCATTCAGATAGCGGCGAGCAGCTTCGTTGCCGGCATAACTGAGTTTTGCTGCAAGTATCTGCACCCTGGAATAATTCTCAGATTGACTTTTATCCAGCCCGGCAAGCGGAAAGAGCACGGAGCGCTCGAATTCCATCCGCTCCCTGCCCGGGAATGCGACTTCTATGCCGAAGTTGGCGGTTCCTTCGGCAATAAGCGACTGTGAACTGAAAAGCGGATAAACGGAAAATTCCACCCAGCCGAATTTACGCACAAACGCCGTCTCTAATAAACAATTATATACATGATGGCCCGGGTATCCTTCGTGCGCAGCGAGGTCGACGGCACGTTCCAAAAATATCGGCAAGTCTGTATTAATTTGAATCAGGCTTTCATTATTTCCTTTGTACCAATTATACCCGCTCCATGATTTGTTCCGGATATATTCCAGCCGGAATGTTTCATTCTCGGGAAGGTCGATATATTTCTTTGTCCGCCTGCGGCATTCATCAATAGCGGCACTAAATACGCCGTTAAGCTTATCCTGAGTAATTATGAACTGATTCCGGTAAATCCCGACACGTTCCGGAACTTTACCTTTGCCCGGAACTATTAAATCCAATTCATTCACAAGCTTGCGGAAATGCTCTTCCGGAAAAGACGGCGGCTTGACATCGTAATATGCTTTCGCTTCCTCATCAAAGGATAGCTTTTTACCGTTCAGCGCTTCAACATGCGAAATAAGCGATTTAATCTGCTTCTGCAAATATTGATGACGGAGGCGGAGAATTTCTTTGCTGCGGGAAGAATTAATTTTATCAAGCCTCGTTTTGAGTAAGAGAGCTTCCTCTTTGATTATATTCAGCGGCTTCTTTTCGGTTTTTGCTTCCTCAGCCCATTCCTCCGGACCGTAGTATGCATCAACATAATCGGTATCATGCTGACCGACAGCGAGGACAAGTTTCGCGTAAGGTTCTGCAATATTATTGAGTTCTTTGTTGAGATTCTGAGGCATGTATTTTCGTTAGTTTATTTAAAAGAAATATCATTCCCCGCTACGATGCGGTATGCAGGCCTGTACTCTTCATGAACAATCTTGGAATGATGCAAGACAGGAAATCCCTCAAGTTCTTTTGTACGAAAATAGTCTTTTACATCTTCTTTTTTAAAAGGAATACAGCCGTCTTCCGCCAATTTTTCCACATCGCTCCAGAATTGACGGAGTAATTCCGTAGACTGTTTAACAGAAGAAGCGGTAAGTATCATCATATTAAAAAGTTTTTCCGAATTTATTTTTTGCTTTTTCATTGCACGGAGATTCACACGCGCTATGGAACTATCGGATACGATATACTCGATCAACGGCTCGTCGTACAGCGTATCGACGGCGGCGAGTTCATCCTCAAGATATTTTCGCGCTGCAGCGGTATCGGACATGAGATGTTCGTTACCCATTGCTGCCTGATAAGCAAGCTTATATAAATCCTGAATTTGTAGTTTCGGATACTTTTTCATTTCTGCAAGGACCGCACTCCGGATGTTTTTCGTCTCTTTGCCGCAGCAGATACAAAGAGCAAGAATATTTAATACCAGAATAATGCAACAATATGATTTCATGATTTTCTACCGATACAGTGAGAATTTTTATTGTTATATCTCTTAAACTTCTTACAGTATACCGCTGCATCGCGCCTGCATGCACCGACAGCATCCGATTTAGCAAAATTCGCATGCATACAAGAAAAATCGCAATACAACGGCAATAAAGCCGCCGGCACAGTTACCTTTTTCCCTTTCTTATTATTCTTCATCTTTTCCTGATTTCTTTTCAGGTTTCTTTGTAAATCGCGCTGTAAATTTCGTGGAAACTTCCATCATCGGTTTTAACTCTTTCAACCACACATCGCCTTTATAATAGACCCGCTCAAGGAACAATCCGGACGGCGGCGCCGTCATTTTTGCCGGCAAATTTGATTTAGTATGGAGAAATTTCTTCACATCGTTTATCGGCATCGCTCCGCATCCTACTTCAGCCAGTACACCGATGATTTGCCGCACCATCTTCCAGATAAAATGTGATCCTACAACGCGGATAAGAATTAGATCCCCCGATTCCTGCACATCAATCGAATTGATATGTACTTTAGTCGATTTTTCTTCCGGATCGTCGGTTGTAAAAGACCGAAAATCTTTGAGTCCCTTAAACAATTCAGCTGTTTGCCGCATTTTTACGACATCGAGCGGATCTTTGACCCACCAGACAAACTTTTTACCGAACGCCGTACGTCTCCGTGAAATCTGGTAGAGATAACTTCGAGCAAGGGCATCATGACGGGCATGAAAATCAGGACGTACTTTCTCCACTTCAATAATATTGATATCGGCAGGCAGTCCGTCATTCAGCTTTAACCGGATAATTTCCGGCGCGAGCACGGTTTTAAAGTCGAGGTGCGCAACCTGCTGTAACGCATGAACGCCTGCGTCGGTACGGCCTGAACCGTAGAATTCAAAATTGTGAGTGCCGAAAATCTTGCCGATGGCTGCATTGATTTCTCCCTGAACCGTACGCGCATTTTTCTGCACCTGCCAGCCGCTGAAACGCGTGCCTTCATATTCGATTGTAAGCCTAAATCTTGCCATACTTTTATAAGATACGGATTTGTTGACTGGGAAGCTAAATTGAGATAATATCGAAAACACTTGCAATTAAAACTTGAACTCATTAAAATCTTCTATCCACCAATATCAAAGAATCAGGCATTAAAAATGAACAAGCCCCTAGAACCTATTCTAATCTCCCATCTTTTCAATAAGATTGAGAATCTCCTAATTGGATTATTGCGTTCATTAAACGCAGAAGACTGGAGGGAACAAACAATAGCCCGAAAATGGAAGGTCAAAGATGTTGCAGCGCATCTTCTTGATACACAACTCCGAAAGTTGTCTATAGTCAGAGATGGATTCGTTGCCGAGATTCCAATTATTAAATCGAACGCAGATCTTATTGCTTTCATTAACCGCTTGAATCATGAAGGAGTAATGATTTACAGGCGCTTAAGTCCGAATATATTGATAGAAATAATGGAAACTGCATCAAAGGAGTTTGCAGAATTTCACAGCTCTCTTGATCTATTTGCAAAAGCCGCATTTGCAGTAAGCTGGGCAGGAGAACGGGTATCGGAGAATTGGTTCGATACTGCCCGGGAATACGCTGAAAGATGGCTGCATCAGCAGCAAATAAGACTCGCTGTAGATAAACCGGGAATAATGACGCATGAGCTTTATTTTCCGGTGCTGGATACATTTATGAGAGCACTTCCGCATCATTACAGGGATATTAAGAGTAAAACTGATAAAATGATTCAGTTTAACGTTACAGGTGAATGCGGCGGATCATGGTATCTTTACCGTGACAAGGCAAAGTGGGCACTGATTAAATCTCCAAATGGTGAAAAGATTTCTGAAGTTTCTATTCCGGAAGAAATTGCATGGCGTATTTTTACCAAAGGAATAGATCTGGAGAGCGCAAAAAAGATGATTAACATTCAGGGAGACGAAAAAACCGGATTTCATATTCTCGGAATGCTGACAATTGTGGGTTAGTGTTATTGTTCATATTTACCTGCATTTTTAACCTCTTGCAATTTATTTATTAACTCATTACCATAATTCCGCTGGCAGTTCAAAACGGGGTCCCCTGATAAAACGGTTAATTTCTCAAAGCGGCAAAATCCGTCAATGTTGTTCTGCAACGATTTTTGCCGATATATTTAAATAGTAACAAAGTTTAAAAATACATTGAGTTAAAAGTTAGCCGAAATGTCACACTTCAAACTCATCTTGAATCGCGAGATGAGAAATCATCCACTTTTTATTAAAGGAGGAATCCCTATGAAACAATCCATAGGTATTTTACTTATTGCTGCAGTGTTATTTTTAATACTGCTTACGTCAGTACCTCTCTTGGCACAGGAATGGTCACCTGCACAAAAAGAGGTTTGGAAAAATGTCGAAAAGTACTGGGAACTCGGTGTACAAAATGACCTGGAAGGAATGCTGGCTTATTATCATCCGGAGTATCGCGGATGGAGTTACATAAGCGGACTGCCTGATGATAAAGCTGCGACAAAAAAAATCACAGAGTACAATATGAAAACAATAACAATTTTACTATATGATATTAGACCGGCTGCGATTGTAATTTATGGTACCAGCGCTTATGTTCACTACTACTATTCACTTATTTTTAAAGATGCTGAAGGCAAAGAGAAAAGTAGCCGGGGCCGTTGGACAGATATATTGATAAAACAAGGTGACAAATGGTTAATAATAGGAGATCACGGCGGCCAAACACCAAAAAATTAATAACACGTTCCGTAGTTGTTCTGAAAAACAATTATAACATTTCGGCAAACAGTATAAACCACGATTCACGTTCTTTGAAAATATTTTCCATGCCGCTGCTTCGTATAAATAACAATCGCTGCGCAGCGGCATGACGTGGTTTTAACGTCTAACCTATTATGCTGGAAATCAGCAACGTCCTATTCATTCCCCTCCCACATGAATAATATCCTTTCCGAATTTCTTTCGTATCTGGTCCACTGCTTTTAATATCGTCTGTTTCTTTTCTTTATCCGGCGAGAGTGAAAGCTCCATCTGTTCTTCTTCCTCGAAATTAGTCAGGCGCACTCCAATTAACCGGATTGGAAGTTTTCCCGTGTAAGAAGAACGAAGAAGTTCTCGCGCTATTCGTGCAACAATCGTATCGTCATTTGTAGGTTTTATGCTTCTTCCTCTTGTGATTGTCTTGAAGTCGGATGTTCGCAATTTTAATATAACTGTTCGTGCCCTCCAATTGTGAGCGCGGAGCTGGCGGCATACATCTTCCGTTAATTGAAAAATAGTTTTCTCAAGCGATTCTTTACTGGAAATATCTTTTGCGAAAGTCTCCTCGCGTGAAATACTTTTAGCATCGCATTCTTCTCCGATCACATCCGAACCCTGTCCGCTTGCAGCGTGAAGGACCCAGCTTCCATGCTTGCCGAGAATCGAAATCAGTTCGCTTTCAGATTTTGCCTGTATATCGGCTACTTTGTTAAAACCCTTACTTCGCAAAAACTCTTCAGTTTTTTTCCCGATACCGGGTATGACACTTATATCGAGCGGCGCCAGATATGCGGCTTCCTTTCCATGCGGGACGAATATAATTCCTGCCGGCTTAACTTGATTTGCGGCAATTTTTGCCAGCGTGGCATTGGAAGCGAGTCCGATTGTGCATGGAAGTTTGAATTCGTCGAGTACAAGTTTTTGAATCGTTTTCATAAAACCAGGAAGGTCGTTATTGTAGAGATTTTCGCAGCCTGTGAAATCCATGTTCACCTCATCGATTGAAGCGCGCTCGACAATTGGTGTAATTTCGCACATCCGTTTGTACAATTGTTCTGAGATCCGGCTGTATTCGCCGTGACGGCCGCGGGCAATGATTAGCTGTGGACAGAGTTTCTGCGCGCGTGCAGTCGGCATTGCAGAATGAATACCGAACTTTCGCGCTTCGTACGATGACGAAGCAACAACGCCGCGTTCATCGGCCCTGCCTCCGACAATGACCGGCTTGCCGATAAGCGACGGATCTTTTATCCGTTCGACGGATACGAAGAAACAGTCGAGATCAAGATGCGCAATATATTTTTTTGAAGAAGGCATGATTTACCGATCCTGCAGCAGCTTCGATAAATCGTCTGCAGATTATTTCGGCAGCGCAAGGTACCGCTTGATTTTTTGAGTGGTCGTTTTCTCGAATTCCTGTTCACGCACTATGTACTTTTTTATCTGCTTGAAACTCGAAAGTTCCGCATTTGCTTTTTTAACTTCTTCGCCGAGTATTTGATTAATCAGCTCGGGCGTGATCTGTACACCCCGTGATTCGGATAATTCGATGAAAGCTTCTGCGTCCACAACGACCTGTGCACATATAATTTCATCCAGTTTAGGATCGTCTTCGCCGTATACGAGACATTCCTGAACAAACGGGCTGCGCTTCAGTATGTCTTCAATTTCTTCAGGAAATACGTTCTTGCCGCTGCGCGAAATGATTACGTTTTTCTTTCGCCCGCATATATGCAGGAAACCGTCGCTGTCAATAAACCCCAGATCGCCTGTCTTAAACCACCCATCCTCGAAAGCCTCTTTTGTTGCACGATCATTTTTATAAAAGCCCATCATCACATTCTCTCCTTTTGCCAGAACTTCGCCTACACCGTCTTCGTTCTTCGAATCGATGCGGAGTTCTACACCGGGCAACGGCAATCCGGCTGCTTCATCTTTAAAGTTATCAAGCTGATTGAGCGTAAGAATGGGAGATGTCTCGGTCAAACCGTACCCCTGCACGAAAGTAAATCCCAGGTCCCGTAAACCTTTTGCCACCATCGGATCGGGCGCAGCACCGCCTGCGATGAACGCACGAATATGCCCGCCGAATTTTTCATGGACTTCCGAGAAGATCGCTCTCTTGGCACTTTTCCAGCCGAACCGGGCGGCAAAATCGGTTAATTTTATCAACGGCGGAACGATGATGGATTTAACGCGTTTTTCTTTAATGGCATGGTAAATCCGCTTAAACATTTTGTCAAACAACAAAGGAACGCCAAGCAGCATCGTCGCTTTCACTTGCTGCAGGTCGTCCACGACGGTTTTAAGCGAACGAGCATAATGTGCAGATGCGCCTGAATAAAGCGGGCAGAGAAATCCGCAGGTGCATTCGTATGTATGATGAATCGGCAGCACGGAAAGGAACCTGTCTTCCGGATGAATCATCATCATGCTTACCATTGCAATAAGGTTAGCTGCAAGATTACGCTGACTCAGCATAACGCCTTTTGCCCTGCCTAGCGTGCCCGATGTAAAGATTATAACAGACATAGCTTTGGGATCCAGTCTCGGCAGTTCATCGGCCGCACAACCACGGCTATTACTGATAAGCTCTACCATAGAATGGAAATCATCTTTCTTTGTTCGAAGATCCATGCTGATGTAATACCGCAGATGTTTTAAAGCGCGTTTTTCTTCACGAAGCATCGTATCGAATGATTCGGAAAAGACGACAGCGGTCGCATCCGATTCGTGGATGATATTCAGGATTTCGTTGGTGCTCAGTTTCGCATCGATAGGCACAATGACATAGTTGAAGCACATAGCCGTCAGGTAAGTAATCCCCCACTGCACGCGGTTTTCTCCGACAACTGCAATATGGCTCCGCTCTTTAAGTCCGAGTCCGCGAAGCGCCATACCGAATTTCAAAACATTTTTCAACAGTGAATAATAACTTACCCGCGGAATGGGCGTATCTTTTAAGTCTTCCAATGCAAGTTTCTCGCCATATTTGATTGCGGACTTGACGAGCATGTCCTGAATGGAATCGATTTGATGAACTTTAAACAGTTTCGGAGTACGTCTCATTTCAGCCTCGATATCTTGATTTGTCTGCCGTTCATTTTGACATGCAGCTCAAAGAGCGCATTCTTGAATACTGAACGGCTGGTATTCACATTTTTGAGA
>CAZYAM010000084.1:5736-12642 GCA_964645575.1 uncultured Ignavibacteriaceae bacterium | reverse complement strand
GACTCACGAAAAATATGGAGTCGGAGACATGAAATAGATACACGCTATAGCGTGTGACAACTTTAGGCCTCCGGCTGTTCACCTTGTTTTATATCCATATTTTTCGTAGGTCATTTGATTAAAATACTTATTTTGGATAAGTGTGATAAGAATTATTTAATAACCTGCCAATCCGAACCGAAATATTCATCTTTCAGCACTCTAAAATTCCCTCTCTTAATAGAATAAATCAAATAATCTGCCACCGGAAAATTCACAAACCGGTCAGTCTCACGTATAAGTTCCGGATATGTATCGACTATTATATAATGATCGGGTTGTTTTGGATTTGGATAAATCATTTGAATGCCGGATTCCTCTCTGTCGTAGACTCCGTTTAATTCTATTGAGTCTTCACTGAACGATACGGGAAGACCTGGCATTATTTTCCTTAGATACAGATTATCATCAGGTGAACCGATTAGATACAGGTTATTTGTCTCTGCTAATTTGTCTTTTGTTATAAGAGTATCAGGAACCAGCTTGATATCCATATCCGAGTTGGAATAATTTTTCTGTAGAAGAGTGCCGATTTTTTTTAACAGATTGATCCTTTCAGTCTTACCTGTACCGTAAACGAGCAGTAACTTTTCTGTTTCTGCAGCAATAAACGGGCCTTCCAAACCTGCTTTTTTTATTAATTTATCTTCAATCGGGGCACCTCTAAACCAGGTTGAGTCTTCTGAGAGATAGAAATCCATTCCATCCGGGAATATATATAAAAAAGTTGAATCGTTGTTAATTACTATCTTCAGCGATTTAAGATGATTCAAATTCGGATGTTTTAAATCAATATATAACGATGATACATTATTTGTGCGAATTCTAATTTCGTCATCCCCGACAATTTGACCATGGATTTCGGAGAATTCATTCCAGTTTACTTTACCGGTAATCTGAAGCCAATATGCTTTTCCATATCTCAGATAGAAAGCCCGATGTTTTATACTGTCCGGATAGAGATTTCTTGTATATTGCAGCAACCATGGCAAACGATCATCATCTGCATCTGCGTTGTTCCATGAATCATGTCCTACATTTGGATATTCCGTGTAGACATAGGAATAATTCAATTTTTTTAGTTTGTCGACCATCTGGCGTGAATTATTCACATTGACAGTAGAATCCGCCGCTCCATGATAGATCCTGGCCGGAAGGTTCTGAGCGTTTGAAATATATTCAATAGGACTGATATTGTTCCTAAATTTTGTCCCTTGAAATATTGAGGGAGCGCAAACAGGACTCAATGCAGCAAAAAGATGAGGGTAGTTGAGGCCGATTGACCATGTCCCGAATCCGCCCATTGAAGAACCTGAAAGATAAACTTTATCAGGATCAAGCGAATATTTCGATTTGACTTCATCCATCACAGCAAGTACATCTTCTTCAGCTGCTCCCTGATAAAAATGATTTCTCCTGCCGTAAAGTGCAGCGGTGATGACATTGAGTGATTCCGGAATCGGATGCTTGTTCTCTCCTAAAAAATTGGAATATTTCTGAATTTCATTCTGATAACCATGAAGTGAAATAAACAGAGCGTATTTCTTTGACGGATCATAACTATTTGGAATGAATACATCATAAGGTTGATATGTGCTGTCTATTTCTGAAAGATATCCGATTTTTATTCTGCCTCTCTTTAATTTGAAATAATCTTTATCGGATTTCGCATAATGTAATAGTTCGATCAACTCATTTTCTGTCCTGAGTAAATTAAAATCGACTGAAGCATGATTTTTCGAAAGACTTTTAAAATTTTCAAGCTGAAGCTTGAGAGTCGGTATGATATCGTAATTTATATCTTCAGGTTGTTTTGAAAATACTGTTCGTGCCTTTCTCTCATAATTCTTTAACCGACTATTGATCCTGTTCAGAGTAGTCTTATAGGTTTTCCAATTTTCATATTCCGGGTTCAATATTGTTTTCGAATATTTGGTAAACACAAAATAGCTGATACTCAGCCAGTCTGTTCCCATATTCTGTACAGTGATATCGTGTTTCCCGGCCGGAATAGTAACATGATATTCTTTATTGTAATCGCATTGAAATATGCCCTTTCCTACAGTTCTGCTTGCTGTCCATGGGCCTTTGTCCTGCGGGCCGGTTAAAAATGTAAATGTCTTTAGCATTTTATTATCAAGGCTAATTTTAAATATCCCCGTATCGGTAACTGTCTCGAGGTAGAAAATGAAGTCTCCCTTAGAAGGAAAATCTACATGTAATGTAACTGGTCCGGGTTCTCTTCCTTCAAGCTCTTTTTTAAGAAGTGCTCCGTGAAAATATTTTCCGGGAAGATCTTTCGGATCATTGGATTGAAAATCGCGGATTATCGTCAATTCCTTATTAATCATTTTCCAGGAATCGCTGGTTTTTAGAAATAGATCATATTTCTTTTCAACAGGTTTGTTCCTCTTGGCATTTAATGAAGGTGATAAAATAAGAAGAACAGCGGCTAGGATGGATAATATGATGTTTTTAAACATATTTTCTCCGCGGGATATGGACTGAATTTCTACTTTCTGAATATATCGTTTGACAACAATTTCTGCAATAAGATAATGTTTTTCTTTAACCATGCTCCTTTTTTTGCATATAATATGTTTCTTCTTTGGAATACTGAATTTAACTGATTATTGAGACGAAAGATTTGTATTTGATGTTGCAGTCGATTAGAAGATAATCGAAGTAAATAACAGGCATTATTGTATAACTTGATTTGGTGAGTATTTTTTACTTAAAAAAAAAAGCCGGTGTCTTGAACACCGGCTTTAGCCGAAAGAAAGTGAAGCTATTCTTTATCTTGCTGTTCTTTTTTTAATTTTTTGGCAGCAATGAGATAAAATATAACTAAGGCAATACCGCCTGCTATTAATATGCTTCCAAAAACAGCAGAATCCTCATGAAAGCCAAAGTAGTATTCAAGCTGGTGACCGGCAAGCAATCCGACGCCGGCAAAAACAAGAAGTAGTCCCCATTTAAGATTACTGAGTATATTTCCTTGCAACAGCCGGACAGGAGGAGCCGATTTAAAATCAGTCGGATTAACTCCCTTGTCGATCATTGCCATACGTTCTTTATGGCGGCCGTCAAAGAATTTCCATAGAACAACTCCAGTCCCTCCGAAAAGGACAATAGGAATAATAATTTCACCGCCCATTTTTTTCTCCTGTTATTATTATGATTGATGTTAATTAACTGCTTTATCCCGTTAGAAAATATCCCTTGTTAATTGCGGAATAATACAAGATTATATGAACTAAGAATCTAATACCCGAGTGATTATTCTAACGGGATTTATTAACTTTGACCTGAAGTTTTGAGGAAAGGTTTCATAAAGTATTCGGAAACCTATCCGAAAAAAAACAGGTCTAAGTTCTTATAAATGCCGGTGGATTTAGATGAGTGATACGGATAGAGAGATAATCAGACGTGTCCTGGACGGGGATGCACGATGCTTTGGCATTCTCGTTGATAAACACAAGGCGAAAGCAATGACACTGGCAATGAGAATACTGAAAAACCGTGAAGATGCTGAAGAAGCATTGCAGGACGCTTTTGTGCGTGTATATCGTGCATTATCGTCATTTGAGTGGAAATCGAGTTTTTCAACCTGGCTTTACCGGATTGTGTACAATACATGTGCTACAGCTGCAGGAAAGAGAGATAGAAAGCTGCATATTTCACTTGATGCTGCCGATGAGGATGGACAGATAAAAGAAATCGAATCGGATGAATTGCAGCCCGATATAGAAATGGAATCAAATGAGTTCTCAAAAATTGTACATGAAGAAGTTGAAAAATTACCTGCTGTTTATGCAAGCACTTTTACGTTGTTTACAATTCAGGATATGAGCTACGAAGAAATCATTCAAGTCACAGGATTGCCGCTTGGTACAATTAAGGCAAGGCTCTTCAGGGCACGGACAATGCTTCGGGAGGCTATAGTAAAACGGATGGATCATATTGCTGTTGTGAAGGAATAAGAAGGATATTAAAAAATGGGACACCTTCCTTTGGATATTATCTGCAGAATTGCGGATGGAGATATAACGCAAAAAGAAATGGATTTATATTCAGATCATTGGAAGTCCTGTCAATATTGCAAAAAAGAGATTGAGCTGCAGCGATCGATAGTGAAGGTATCACGGGAAACAAAACTTATCAATACATCAAATAGTTTCACTAAAGGTGTTTTAGATGTTATTAATCCATCAAAAAAGAAGAAGTGGTACGAATGGATACTGCATAATATGGGAAATGTTATTGCGATGGCATTGGTTCTGGCCTTCTTGGTGTATATTTTTTCAATCACGGACACAAGTGCTTTTCAGAATGATAAACCTTCAAAACTGACGCCGGTTATTGAATTCCTGAAAATTATTAAGGAGGGAAGCCTGCAGCTCAGCCATTATTTAACGCCGAAATTGTATGTTCAGAACACAGGTGCATCACATACGGATACTATCGCCTTCGCCTCATTGGCAATTATTCTGCTTGTATTCATTGATCGAATTGCAGGCTATTTCTTTCGTCACCTAAAGCCTGATTTGTAATTTTTATATCTATCTTGACTTTTCCGTATTCATGTCGTATATTAGCACTCATAGTTATAGAGTGCTAATTCATTTTATGTCAAATTAATTAAAAATAACCAATAAAAGGAGGGCGTATTTATGATGCTCAAACCATTGGCGGATCGCGTTGTTGTGAAGCCGTCTAAAGCTGAAGAAAAGACAAAGGGCGGTATCATTGTTCCAGATACGGCAAAAGAAAAGCCGGTATGGGGAGAAGTGATAGCTGCTGGACCGGGAAGAGTTTCCGATGATGGAAAAATCATTTCGATGGAAGTAAAAGTCGGCAATATGGTTCTGTACGGAAAGTATTCCGGGACCGAAGTCACATTTGAAGGCGAAGAGCTTTTGCTTATGCGCGAAAGCGACATTTTTGCAATTATGCCCAAGTAAGGGAAAGGAGAACTAAATATGTCAGCAAAATTAATTAATTATGATACCGATGCACGTGCAGGCTTAAAGAAGGGTGTCGATCAACTTGCGAATGCAGTGAAGGTAACACTTGGACCTAAGGGGCGCAATGTCGTTATCGATAAGAAATTTGGGGCACCGACAATAACAAAAGATGGTGTCACAGTGGCAAAAGAAATCGAACTTTCTGATCCCATCGAGAATATGGGCGCGCAGATGGTTCGAGAAGTTGCATCGAAGACATCCGATGTAGCCGGTGATGGAACCACGACGGCAACAATCCTAGCACAAGCGATTGTACGCGAAGGATTGAAAAACGTGACCGCAGGGGCAAACCCGATGGACCTGAAACGCGGTATCGATCTCGCAGTGAAGAAGGTTGTTGATGGCCTGAAAGAGATGAGCAAGACTATTGGCGATGACAAAGAAAAGATTGCACAGGTCGGATCGATCTCTGCAAACAACGACCGCGATATTGGTGATCGGATTGCGAATGCAATGGAGAAAGTCGGCAAGGATGGTGTCATCACAGTTGAAGAAGCAAAAGGTACTGAATCTACACTGGAAGTTGTCGAAGGTATGCAGTTCGACCGCGGATACCTCTCTCCGTATTTTGTGACAGATGCAGACCGGATGGAGACCGTTCTTGAGAATCCTTATATCCTGATTCATGACAAGAAAATCAGTGCGATGAAGGATCTTCTGCCGGTGCTTGAGAAGATTGCTCAAGCCGGGAAGAGTATGCTTGTCATTTCAGAAGAAGTCGAAGGCGAAGCGCTTGCCACACTTGTAGTGAACAAACTTCGCGGAACGCTTCGGGTCTGCGCTGTAAAAGCACCAGGATTCGGTGATCGCCGCAAAGCAATGCTTGAAGATATCGCAGTCCTTACAGGCGGTCAAGTGATCTCTGAAGAGAAGGGTTTCAAGCTTGAGAATGCGACACTTGCGTATCTCGGAACTGCTGAACGCGTTACGATTGACAAGGATAATACCACAATCGTGCAGGGTGCCGGCAAGAAGGATGAAATCAAAAAGCGTATCAAAGAGATCCAGCAGCAGATTGAAAAGACAACATCGGATTATGACAAAGAGAAGCTGCAAGAGCGTTTAGCAAAGTTGGCCGGTGGTGTTGCAGTAGTGAAGATCGGAGCTTCGACGGAAGTTGAGATGAAGGAAAAGAAAGCGCGTGTTGAGGATGCACTTCATGCCACGCGTGCAGCTGTTGAGGAAGGGATTATACCCGGAGGCGGAGTTGCATTTTTGCGTACCGTGAAAAGGCTCGATGAAGTGAAAACAGACAATCTTGACCAAAAGACAGGTGTTGATATCATACGCCGTGTGCTGGAAGAGCCCTTACGTCAAATTGCCTCAAATGCAGGTCATGACGGCGCTGTCGTTGTGAACGAAGTGAAGATCGGCAAAGATGACTATGGCTTCAATGCACAGACAGAAAAGTACGAGAACCTTGTGAAGGCTGGTGTTATCGACCCGACGAAGGTTGCACGTATTGCTATCGAAAATGCAGCGAGCGTTGCGGGTCTCCTGCTCACCACTGAAGCGACCATTGTGGAAAAACCTGAGAAGAAAGAACCTTCAATGCCTCCAATGCCGCATGGCGGTATGGGTGGCGATATGTATTAAGAAGTTAGAATTCAGAATACAGAATTCAGGAAACAGCATCAAATCATGTAGCTCCTGATTCTGACAAGTGATTCTGAGTTTTTAGTAAGCTTTTCAAGCGCCCCTCGATTGAAAAATCCGAGGGGCGCTTTTATTCTTGATTTGTAATTTGAAAAGCTGTATTATTTTACAAGAGATATAACGCCAGATTCATTTTCATATATCTCTGAATCGATAGTGTTCCTTTTTTAAAATGCAAAATGGA
>CAZYAM010000084.1:3588-5636 GCA_964645575.1 uncultured Ignavibacteriaceae bacterium | reverse complement strand
TTGTTGATTTGCCGTTCTTGTCTTTCCAGCTAAAATCCAGTATCTTCCATATATATAACTATTGCCTCTTGACCTGGAATCAGGTCAAGTTTTTTTTATTGATAGATATAAATCAATCCATTTCTTGTGTAATGAACCAATTTGAACAAAAACTTAAGGAATTTGTGAGATTTCACCATCTTATCGCCGCGAAACAGACTGTTCTTTTAGCTGTAAGCGGCGGTATGGATTCAATGGTTATGCTGTATATTTTTATAAAGCTATGCAAATGCGGCGATACGCAGATTAAAGCGGTTCACGTGAATCATCAATTAAGAGGCGAAGAATCGGAAGGCGATGAGAGATTTGTTGCTGAAAAATGCAAAGAGATGAATATTCCTCTTTTTGTCGAACATGTGGATGTAATTTCGTATGCTCACGAACATGGACTTTCAAAGCAGGCGGCAGCACGGATTCTTCGTTATGAAAGTTTGGAAAAAATTCGTCAACAGGCATGTGCGCATAGCGTTGCAACGGCGCACAATGCCGATGATAATGCAGAAACGTTACTCCTGAATATTATGCGCGGAACAGGTATTCATGGATTAGCAGGTATTCCTATTAAACGAAATACGGGCTGCATCATTCGACCTTTGCTTTTTGCAACTCGAAATGAAATTAAAAAATATGCAGTGGAAAATAAAATTGAATACCGAAATGATTCGTCAAATGCATCGCTTGCGTATCAACGAAACCTGCTGCGTCATAGTATCATTCCGGTTTTAGAGAAGCGCGTTCCTCATATTATTAACACATTGAATATGATCACCGATACTATGCGTGATATCAGCGAGAAACTGCATATTATGACAGATAAGGAATTGCTTGCTCTGGTAAGTAAAGATAATCAAGACCGCTTGATGCTGAATGTGAAGAAACTTGAAATGCAGCAGGACTTTTTGAGAAACGAAATTTTTATTGAGATTTTACATCGGCTGGAAATTGAGCCGACTGAAAAGAAAGCCGGTGCTTTGCATAAACTTTGTAAAATGCCGACGGGCCGGATGGTAGAACTAAGCGGCGGTGTCTTAGCATGCAGAGATCGAGAATATATTGTTTTTAAAAGGACGAACGAAGAAATATCAAATGTCAGATATGTAGAAATCGGCGGGATATATGAGTATCAGGGATACCGATTTTCTATCAGCAATCCCGGACCTGTACCGTCAGTTCTATCGAAAACCAGGGAAGTTGAATATATCGATGCCGAGCGGTTAGGCAGGCGGCTTATTTTACGTCCATGGCAAGCAGGCGACTGGTTTATACCGCTCGGAATGAAGGCAAAAAAGAAGCTTAGTGATTTCTTCACCGATCAAAAAGTACCGAGGTTTAAGAAAATGTCGATTCCCGTTCTGGAATCTGATGGTACGATTGTGTGGATTTGCGGAAAGCGGCTTGATAACAGGTTCAAATTGACGGAGCATACGCGGACAGCTGTCCGGCTTACGTTCCAACCACCAGCCTGAGCTTGGTATGACAGAATTCATAAGAATAAACGGCGATATGTTTGAAAAATTCATTCCGGAAGAACAGATACGGGAGCGAATTAAAGAACTTGCCGGCCGCATTAATGCTGATTATGCAGGAAGAATTCCGATTTTTATCGGTGTGCTGAATGGATCGTTCATCTTTCTTTCCGATCTTATCCGGGAAATTTCAATCGATTGTGAAATTGATTTTTTTAAATTGTCGAGTTATGGAGATACAAAAATATCCTCCGGCCAGGTAAAATTGTTGAAAGATCTGAATTGTCAGGTCTCCGGGCGTGATATCATTGTTGTCGAAGATATTATTGATTCGGGGCTGTCTATTGCATTCACAAAGAAAATCATTGAAAAAGAGAGCCCAAAATCCATAAAATTTGTTTCTTTGTTGTTGAAAAAGGGGATTCCGAAGATAGATTTTACTATCGATTATATCGGATTTGAGATTCCGCCTGATTTCGTTATCGGCTACGGCTTGGACTACGCACAAAAAGTTCGTAACTTGAAGTCGATTTATAAGCTTAC
>CAZYAM010000084.1:0-3488 GCA_964645575.1 uncultured Ignavibacteriaceae bacterium | reverse complement strand
ATACTTGCGGTATTTCTTCTTATGTGGGTATTCCGAACGAATGAGGAAACGGAATACGAGATCGGCTTTACAACTTTTCAGCAATTATTGGATGAACAAAAATTCAGCGATGCAACGGTTAAGATCACCGGGTACACAGTTTATGATTTTCATGGAAAATTAAAAGATCCGATGGACATACAGACATCCAGCGGCAAGATGGCACGAAATGCTGTGCGTGTAACACTGACGCTTCCATATACTAATTTGGACGAATCGCTAGTCAATATGTGGACGTCAAAAGGATTGAAATTCAAAGTTGAAAAGGAAGATAATACGTGGTTGAATGCTGCACTCAGTATTCTGCCCTGGATTCTTCTTATTGGAATTTGGTTGATTATATTCCGTCGGATGCAGGGGGCCGGCGGCGCAGGCGGAGCAAAAGGATTATTCTCTTTCGGCAAGAGCCGGGCAAAGCTGCTTACTGAAGGACTAATGCAGATAACATTTGCCAATGTTGCAGGCGCAGACGAAGCTAAAGTAGAGCTGCAGGAAGTTATTGAGTTTCTTCGGGAACCCGAAAAATTCAGGAGGTTAGGCGGAAAAATTCCAAAGGGTGTATTATTACTCGGGCCTCCCGGCACGGGCAAGACTTTAATGGCACGCGCAGTAGCGGGAGAAGCAGGCGTTCCGTTTTTCTCAATCAGCGGTGCGGACTTTGTAGAAATGTTTGTCGGTGTAGGTGCAAGCCGCGTTCGGGATTTATTCGAGCAGGGGAAACGAAGCGCACCTTGCATAATTTTCATAGATGAAATTGATGCAGTCGGTAGGCACCGCGGTGCGGGAATCGGCGGCGGCCATGATGAAAGAGAGCAGACACTTAACCAGCTGCTTGTTGAGATGGACGGCTTTGAACAAAACACAGGCGTCATAATTATTGCAGCAACAAACCGTCCGGATGTTCTCGATCCGGCATTGCTCAGGCCGGGGCGTTTTGACCGGCAGGTAGTGGTTGACCGGCCGGATATGAGAGGGCGTGAGGGAATTTTCCGCGTGCACACAAAAGACATTCCACTTGATGATGATGTGCGTATTGATGTGCTTGCAAAAGGAACTCCCGGATTGTCCGGAGCGGATATTGCAAATCTTGTGAATGAAGCCGCGTTGCTTGCCGCAAGGAAAAATTGCAAAGTGGTTGCCATGCGTCACTTTGAAGAAGCAAAAGATAAAGTGATGATGGGAACGGAACGAAAAAGCATGATTATCTCCGACCGGGAGAAGAAAACAACGTCATATCATGAGTCGGGCCATGTTCTCGTAGCAAGATTTTTACCGGAAGCCGATCCGGTGCACAAAGTAACGATCATTCCCCGCGGGCGCGCACTCGGCGTTACGACATATTTACCGATCGACGAGAAGCATTCGTATTCGCGTGACTATCTTGACGCAATGATCACATATATGCTCGGCGGGCGTGCGGCAGAAAAACTGGTGTTTAAACAGTTCACGACCGGAGCAGGCAACGATATTGAACGTGCAACAGAACTTGCGCGAAAAATGGTATGCGAATGGGGTATGAGCGAGAAACTCGGCCCGTTGTCTTACGGTGCAAAAGAAGAAGAACTCTTTCTCGGCCGCGAGATTACCAAGACCCGGAACTTCAGCGAGAACACCGCAATTGCTATCGATGCTGAAATAAAATCAATCGTTACCAATGCAATGAAACGCGCAGATAAAATATTAAAGGATAACATCAAGGTACTGCACAAGCTGGCAAATGCACTGCTTGAACGGGAAATACTTGATTCGGAAGAAATCGATAAGATCATTCGAGGAGAAGAACTCCCGCCTATAGAAATAATCTTCGACAGTAAACCTGTACCGGCGGCAAACACACCGCAGACTGCAAATCAGCCGCAGCCGAAAGCAGGTGCACCTAAACAACCGGCATCTAAAGAAGAGAAAAAAACGTAGTGCTTCACGCTGACCAATGGAGAACATCTGCGCCGCAAGGCAGCGGCTTGAAGCATCTTGAGCATAATGCGACGATCGATTATCGGTATGAGATCGTTAGAAAGGGAATACATCTTTTTTCCCTTTCTATTCCCGTTATTTATTATTTTATTTCGCGTCAACTGGCTCTCTGTTTGCTGCTGCCGATCACTACGGCGTTCATTGCTGTTGATTTGGCGCGATATTATATTCCGGCTGTTTCGGAGTGGTTCTACAGGTGGTTTGGCTGGCTTCTGCGGCGGCATGAAACAGATATAAAACAAAAGCGGTTAAACGGTGCTTCGAATGTGCTCATCTCGGCTTCCCTGTGCGTTCTTATTTTCCCCAAAGTAATTGCTATCAATGCATTTGCTATTCTTATTATATCGGATACATCTGCAGCGCTTTTTGGACGGCGATTCGGCAGGCATCGGTTTCTTGCGAAAAGTCTTGAAGGATCGCTTGCATTCTTTATTACCGCTGTTATCGTGATTCTGATTGCGCCAAAAGTGAACCGAATTCCCGGAGAGTACATCATCGGCATCATTGCTGCTGCAATAGGAACTATTGTCGAAGCGCTTCCGATCAGGATCGATGACAATATTACGATTCCTCTTGTTATCGGATTCTCTCTCTGGTGCCTTTATGCACTGTTTCTTCCTGCACTTGATCTAACGCTATTGATGTAGCATTCTAACCTTCCGAAGATTTCTTGAGCATAAACAGAGAGTAGTGTCTCAGTTTAGTACGGTCAGGACTTATTTGCCCGCCAGTTTTTTGGAGGGCGTCCTGACCGATATGGTAATGGTTTAGCTAATCCGCTTTTGGCGGGAACATTGACAAGACTGATGAGAATTGGTTATTTAGAGCATATCGGTAGTCGAATGCTTTAGCATTCGTATCATGCGTATTTCGTATTGTGTAACCTGGGGGTTGCGAATACTGGGTGAATTTGTACGGTGTATAAGTTAGTAGTCGAAAGCTTCCGCCAAACAGACGGCGGACAAGTTAGCTTTCGAGTCAAGGTATCCTCAACCGCGCAAACTAAAGTTTGCGACTACCCAAATAGACGTTTCTTAAAGAGCTTACGTGATATGACCGAGCAGGAGATTGCAACTAAAAAAAAAGAGGAGGCCTTTCTATAGCTTGAGACTACTTAACTCAAGGAGGCATTCATAAAAAGGCCTGGAGGGGGTACTACGCAGCTACTGTGGTTTGTTTTACATCGAGACTCCTTATAATTCTGGATACTTGTTCCGGCGTTACCGGTTTATGTAAGATTGATGCTGCACCACTTTGCATGAGCGATTCAAGGTTTGAATTTGAATCCTGTCCGGTGATAATCACAATGGGAATATCACTCGTTGCGGGATTTGCTTTGAGATTGCATACCAGCTCCAAACCGCTGAGATCGGGCATATCGTTATCTGAGATGATCATTAACGGATGGTGCTTGTTCGCAATCTGTATCGCTTCTGCGCCGTCTGCGGCATGCAGCACGTTAACATTCGGCAGTG
>CAZYAM010000083.1:0-12757 GCA_964645575.1 uncultured Ignavibacteriaceae bacterium | reverse complement strand
CGATTTATTTTATCGGAACGAACTACTCCCGATAATTTTCTATTATCGGGACTCCACTTAGCGGTGACTAAGATATTTTTATGTTGACTAAAAAAATATCACAATCGTATATAATATATCAATATACGACCATTTTGATGCCTAGTCAAGTTGCATTTTTTCTGAAACTTTCATTCTATTGGATGAATATCTGATTCAGATCTCTTTTTCTTGGGAACAAAGAGAAATTCAATAATTGTTATATATTTAGTTAACTCTTTTAGATTTAAAGAGTATTGACAAATTCTTGCATTTTCTGTGATTTCTGACTAAGTTTAATTAGTTTGGATGTATTGAAATCGCATATCTTACATATAATCTCTTTGGAGGAACAATTACAATGGCAGTAAAAGTCGGTATTAATGGTTTCGGACGTATCGGCAGACAGATCATCAACGTTATGGCGGATGAAGGCATTCTCGGCAAAACATTGGATGTTGTTGCCGTCGTCGATATAAGCACGGACGCAAAGTATTTTGCTTATCAATTAAAATATGATTCGATTCACGGACATTTCAGGGGAACGCTCGGCAGTGAAAAAAGCAGCGCGTCAGTGGAAGCAGATGATGTGCTAGTTGTGAACGGACACAAGATCAAGTGCGTGATGGCGCAAAAAGATCCGTCGCAATTACCCTGGAAAGAACTCGGTGTCGATATTGTAATCGAATCTACGGGTTTGTTCACCAATTCGGAAAAAGCAAAGGGACACTTAGCTGCAGGGGCAAAGAAAGTAATTATCTCTGCTCCCGGAAAAGGCGATGTAAAGTATCTCGTTATGGGCGTGAACGAAAATGAATACGATCCGGTAAAACATAATATCGTTTCGAATGCATCATGCACAACGAATTGCCTGGCTCCGTTAGTCCACGTTATTTTAAAAGAAGGTGTCGGTATTGAAACCGGTTTGATGACAACCATCCACTCTATAACTGCAACACAAAAGACAGTTGACGGCCCTTCAAAGAAGGACTGGCGAGGCGGTCGTGCGGCTTCCATCAATATTATACCGTCAACTACAGGCGCTGCAAAGGCAGTAGGAGAGGTTCTTCCTGCAGTAAAAGGAAAGATGACCGGTATGGCATTCCGTATCCCGACTCCCGATGTATCCGTTGTTGATTTAACATTCCGCTCAGCCCGCGACAGCTCGATCGAAGAAATCGACGGCTTACTGAAGAAAGCATCCGAAACCTATTTGAAAGGCATTTTAGGATACAACAGGGATGAAGTGGTTTCAACGGATTTTATACACGATGACCGTTCATCTATCTACGATTCGCTTGCGACAATGCAGAATAACTTGAAGGGTGAAAAAAGATTCTTTAAAATTGTCTCTTGGTATGATAACGAGTGGGGCTATTCGGTCCGCACAGTCGATCTTACCAATATGATCGCGTCGAAATTGAAGTAGATTATTAAAATATAACTGTTCTGCCTGATATTACTGTTAATCGCGCAGAACTTTCTTATGCATCGGGCTGACGACTCATCGGGTCGAAGCCCGTTTTTTATATTAACCTTAAAAAGAACATCCATATCTCTTTCCGGAGAAGATTATGAATAAAAAAACCGTAACCGATATTGATTTTAAAAACAAGCGTGTGATCATGCGTGTAGATTTTAACGTACCGCTTAAGAGCGGTGTTATCCAGGATGATGTCCGCATGCGTGCGGTGCTCCCTACAATCAATTACGTGCTTGACAAGAAACCAAAATATCTTGTGCTTATGTCTCATCTCGGTGATCCGAAAAAGGACACGCAAAAGGCAAAAGAGAAAGCCGAGAAAGACGGTAAACCGTTCGATGAAGCAAAATTCATTGAAGGTAAACATAAGATGAAACCGATTGTAGAACATCTTGCAAAACTTCTTGGCAAGCCGGTTAAACTCGCTCCGGCTGCAATTGGTGCGGAAACCAAAGCAATGGTGGACGGATTAAAAGATGGTGAAATTTTAATGCTGGAAAATACACGTTTCCATAAACAGGAGACGTCTAAAGAAGCATCCGACCGTGAACAAATGGCGAAGGAACTTGCATCGTACGGTGATGTGTACGTCAATGATGCATTCGGAACAGCGCACCGTGCACATGCGTCTACAGAAACGATTGCGCATTATTTGCCTGCAGTTGGAGGGTTACTGATGGAGAAAGAGCTCGCATATCTAGGCAAAGCGGTAGAAAATCCGGTAAAACCGTATGTTGCTATCATAGGCGGCGCTAAAATATCCGGTAAAATCGACGTAATACAAAATTTAATGGGGAAAGTCGATGCTTTGCTTATCGGCGGCGGAATGATGTTTACTTTCTATAAAGCACAGGGAATGGAAATCGGAAAATCATTGTTAGAACAGGACAAGATCGATCTGGCAAAGAAAATACTCGATGAAGTTAGGGCAAAGAACGTGAAGCTGATGCTGCCGGTCGATTGTATTGTCTCCGATAAATTTGATAATGCGGCTGCAATAAAGACGGTTAATATAGATGCAATACCATCCGATTGGATAGGAATGGATATCGGCCCGGAATCGATTAAATTATTCGTCGATGAAATTGTAAAAGCCAAAACGGTAGTATGGAACGGCCCAATGGGCGTATTCGAAATGTCGAATTTCGCTAAAGGAACAATAGCAGTTGCTCAGGCGTTGGCAGAAGCAACAAAGAAAGGCGCAACGACAGTAGTCGGCGGCGGAGATTCTGCATCGGCAATTGCGCAAGCTAAACTTGATAAAGCTGTATCACATGTTTCAACAGGCGGCGGCGCTTCTCTGGAATTTTTAGAAGGCAAGATTCTGCCCGGAGTTGCAGCATTGAATGACAAATGATGTTAATTTGGTGAAGTTCGATTTTCGAGTTATTGATTGAGGGAGTAATGGATTCGGAAGAATTAAAGAATCGAAAAAAGAAACTGGCAATAAACATTATTAAGTTGACAGATACATTGCCGAAGAGTGATTCAACGACAATTCTAAATAGACAGATAATTCGATCTGCTACTTCAATTGCAGCAAATTATCGGGCTGTGTGTCGTGCCAGATCGAAAGCGGATTTTATCAATAAGCTGGGATTGGTTGAAGAGGAAGCAGATGAGACACTTTTTTGGCTCGATATGCTGATTGATTGTGGAAAAGTTCAAAAATCCAAAATTACGTCTCTTTATGCAGAGGCAGATGAAATAGTTGCTATTTTTTCTGCTTCACATAAGACAGCGAAAAATAATCATTACAAAAAGTCATAAAATCATTAAATCGAAAATCACAAAATCGTAATTCACTAAATTGAAAATCACTAAATCATTAAATCATAAATGAGTTATAATCGAGGTAATTATTATCGTCCATCGATGTTTGGAGGATTTCGATTCTTCCCGCCGGTGGTAAAGGTGCTGCTGATCATTAATGTTGCGGTGTTTTTTTTCACGGCATTCTTCGGATATTTTCATATCGGAGAGATCAGTTTTGGCAGAATATTTGACTTGTTTTTCGGACTTATGCCGCTCGAACATGGTTTTTTCCCCTGGCAGCTTATTACATATCAGTTTATCCATGCAGATATCATACATCTACTTTTCAACATGGTATTTGGATTATGGATGTTCGGGAAAGAAGTTGAGCAGGTATGGGGTTCGAAAAAATTCCTGTTCTATTATCTGTTCTGCGGCGTAATGGCGGGAATTGCACAGTTGATACTTGCGCCGATATTCGAGCCGGTTCTTGGCCCGACAGTCGGAGCATCAGGTGCGATATATGGAGTGCTTATCGCATTTGCAACAATGTTCCCGGATCAATACGTCTATATTTATTTCCTGATTCCGGTGAAAGTGAAATATTTTGTGATGGGACTCATTGTCTTAGGCGTGATGTCGGTAGGCGGTCCCGGGAATATAGCAAATCTTGCACATCTCGGCGGTGCACTTGCAGGATATCTTTATATTTTATATGACCGATATCGTATCAAAAGCGGTGGGAGAATTACCGGAGCATTCCAGTCGCGGACGGCTTCTTCACAATTGAGCCAGCCAAGCAGTTCGGATGAAGATATTACCGATGCAAAAGTATACGATATAAAAGAATCAAAATCATTCGAACAGAAAGATGAACAGAGTACTTCGCAGAAACGCATCGATGATATTCTCGATAAAATCAGCCACAGCGGTTATCAGAGCCTGTCGGACGAGGAAAAGAAAATTCTCTTTGAAGCCAGTAAAAGAATGAATTAATGAAGTATATGAGTCGATGAGCCTGTGAGTCGATGAGTCTATAAGTCTATAAGTCTATAAGTCTATAAGTCTGTGAGTCTATAAGTATTTGAATAGATTTGCTAGAAAACTTGACGGGCCAGCTTGTTAATCGGTCTAGCGAAAAAGTGAGTGATTGAATAGGATGCAGAAACACGAAACATATAGAATAGGTGCACGTAGAAAAACCCGGCAGGTGAATGTAGGCGGTGTTAAAATAGGCGGTGATGCGCCGATCTCTGTCCAGACGATGACAAAAACGAAGACCTGTGACATCGCAGGAACTACTGCGCAGATTAAAACCGCCGTAGATGCAGGTGTCGATATCGTCAGGGTAACTGTAAACGATAAAGAAGCTGCAGAGGCGATAACAGAAATTGTGAAACAGTCGCCGGTGCCGATCGTGGCTGATATTCATTTCAATCATATCTTTGCATTAAAATCGATCGAAGCAGGTGTAGCTAAGGTTCGAATTAATCCGGGTAATATCGGTTCGAGGGATCGTATTCGGCAGGTGCTGATTGCTGCAAAAGAACGTAACATTCCGATTCGTATCGGTGTTAATTCCGGTTCTCTGGAAGAAGATATTCTCAAAAAGCACAAATACCCAACAGCCGAAGCGCTGTTTGAAAGTGCAATGAGGCATGTACAGATATGTGATGAGTATAATTTTAAAGATATTGTTATTTCCGTGAAATCTACGGATGTACGATTAATGATTGAAGCGTACAGGCTGGTTGCAGAACGAACGGATATTCCTCTTCATATAGGAGTGACGGAAGCAGGGCCGGCTCGAAGCGGAACAATCAAATCATCGGTCGGGATTGGAGCTTTGCTTGCACAGGGAATCGGTGATACGATTCGTGTATCGCTTACAGATGATCCCGTCAAAGAAGTTGAAGTCGGCAAAGAAATCCTGCGTTCACTTAATCTTGCATCCCGTAATATTGAATTGATTGCATGTCCGACTTGCGGTCGGCTTGAAGTCGATTTGTTTAAAATTATGAGAGAACTTGAAGAAAAACTCGCCGGTATAAAGAAACAGGTGTCGATCGCTGTGCTCGGTTGTGTTGTAAACGGCCCCGGCGAGGCGAGTGCGGCGGATATCGGTATTGCTGCAGGCAAGGGAGTGGGAATTCTTTATCGTAAAGGCAAGATGATCAAACGCGTTAAAGAAAGCGAGATTGTCCCGACTATTTTAGAAGAAGTAGAAAAATTCCAGCCCAAAAACTGAAAAATAATCAAAACTTTTTTTGCTTTATTGCGTCTAACTTTTGTGCGGGGACAAATGTTAAACAATAAACATAGGAGTAAAACAGTATGAAAAAACTAACAGGTATAATTATTATTGCCCTATTAACCTTTGGCATCCAAGCATATAGTCAGCCGGCGGACGGAAGGGATTATGATAGAATCATTAAAAGACTAAAGCTTACTGATGAGCAGAAAAAAGATGTAAATAAAATCAAAGTAGACATGAAAAAACAACTGATAGATCAGAAAGCAAAACTGCAAAAAGCGCGGTTGGAACTTCAGGAAATATTTAAAGTGGATAGTCCGGATAAATCCGCTATTGAGAAAAAATTGAATGAGATAGCTGATCTTGAAGTGCAGGCGCGTATGATAAAAGTGGATTCGTGGTTTGCCGTCAATAAATTATCAACGCCGGAACAACAAAAAATCTGGAAAAAAGCATTGACGGATAGACCGGCGATGAAGCATAAAATGATGAATCGTGATGAAAATAGGCCGATGATGAAAAAAGAAGGAAAAGAAAGGATGCAAAAGCGCGAGGAGATGAAGAAGCAAGATTAATAGACAAAAGCTTAACCTAAATTGCTTAAAAACGGGCTGAGAAGTTGATTCAGCCAGTTTTTTTAAATATGACTAAAATCTTGATTTCCATATGAATCCTTTCAGATATTTATGCATCTTAATCAATAAAAAAGCTGGTTCCAATAGAAAAAGCATAAAAAGGAGCTGATTATGGCAGAGCAGTTAACAAAGAACACATTTTTGCAGAAAGTATTCAACTATGAACAAAATAAGGAATGGAAATTTGAAGGTGAAGTTCCCGCAGTAATCGATTTTTGGGCTCCCTGGTGCGGACCTTGCCGCATGGTTGAACCGGTTATCGATGAATTATCAAAAGAATATGCCGGGAAGGTAAACTTCTATAAGATAAACGTGGATGATGAACAGGAAATAGCCGGAGTTTTCGGTATACGCAGCATTCCTTCAATGCTGTTTGTTCCCAAGGAGGGAAAGCCGAAGATGGCTGTAGGAGCGTCACCAAAGGAAGCGCTCATTGAAGCAATTGAAACAGAATTAGGTGTTTCAATTAATTGATATATTCCGGCAGTCAATTAAAGGATAAAATGTTGTTGACTGCCGGCGATTTAATAAAGCGGCACGATTATATAGTTATTTAAGCCGGCAGTATATTTCACATTCTTCAATTCTTGCCTATCTATTCTTTGCACTTTCTATCGCTTTTCTTTACCTTCTTTCATCCGTAAAATATATTACGAATCTGTCTAGTATTCTGTAAATGAAAATATTGTCGTTTTACCTGCCCGGCATAGTTCTTGGAATATGCTTATTGATATTCCCGGCCCATGCACAAACGAACCTGCCTCCAGAACTGGGTTCGTATATTAAATCGGTTCGAAAACAATTCAATGTACCGGGAATAGCCGTAGCTATTGTAAAAGACGGCCGGATCATTCTTACAAAAGGGTACGGAGTAAAGAGGTCTAATTCGAAGACAGCGGTAGACGAGAAATCACTTTTTTGTATTGCCTCAAATACAAAAGCATTTACCGTAGTGGCGATTGCTCTATTGGTGGAAGACGGCATACTCGAATGGGATGCGCCTTTGGTGCGGTACATTCCATGGCTGCGTCTGTCCGATTCAATAGCATCACGAGAATTTACAATACGTGATTTACTTGCTCATCGCAGCGGCCTGGGTTATGGAGCAGGAAATTTACTGCTGTGGCCGAATACAACTTACACCAGAAAAGAAATAGTACGCCGGATTCGTTTTATTCCGTTTGCGGGAGAATTTAGAAACACGTACGGATATAATAATTTGCTTTATGTAGCTGCAGGCGAATTGATAGAGGCTGTCAGCGGTTTGACTTGGGAAGAATTTATCACCACGCGTATCCTCAAAAAAGTCGGAATGTTGAACAGCTCAATACGCGGAGCTAAAAGTAAATTCAAGACTTTAAATGACAATCCTGCAGGCGGTATAAATTCTTCCGCGAAAGATATGGCGAAATGGATGATATGCCTGCTCGATTCAGGAAGAATCAGCGGGGAATCTTACCTCTACTCAACTTCAACGGCTCGCGAGTTGTGGACACCTGTTACACCGATATCGATTGATAGTGGAGATCAGGAATTATGGCCGTCGCAGCCGACATATAAAGCTTACGCGCTTGGATTCCGTATCCGGGACTATCGCGGAAAGCGTATTGTCGGCCATACCGGAAGTTTGAATGGCTACGTTTCACGAGTGACCATGGTTCCTGAGCTTAAACTTGGTGTTGCGGTACTGACGAATTCGCGGTCTACGGAAGCTTACCAGTCGATTGTTCATAAAATTCTTGATTACTATCTTGACGCTCCGGAGTTTGACTGGATAAACGCATACCAGAGAGTAAAAACAAGAACGGATTCTGTTATTGCGGTCGAAGAAAAAAAAGTATGGGCATCCCGTTCTCGTTCTTCGCGTCCGGCTCTTCCGCTTGCGAAGTACGCTCAGATATATAAAGATAATTGGTATGGAAATATTTCGGTGCGAATGAAAAAAGGAAAGCTTGGAATACGTTTTAGCCATTCACCTTCATTATACGGTACACTTGAGCACTATAAAAATAACACATTTATTATTCGATGGAAACAGCTGAGCCGGCGTGCAAATACATTTATTACATTTGTGCTCGATCGAAACGGCAATATCGATTATGCAACTATGAAACGGGTATTGCCGTCAGAAAGCCGTGGTTTGGATTTTCAGAATTTATTGCTCAGGCCGGCGATTAAAAGAGTAAACTGATATTTATATAAAGGAAAGAAGACGCCGAACATTTTGGCGATACAAGGACATTTTAACACTGTCTTTAACATACAGACATTCTGAAGGAGCTTCATATGGTAAGTCGAATATTTTTCATGATATCTGTTTTACTATTGAGTTTCATCGTTTCCGGATGTTTTACGCCGAAGGAATTAAGCACCGAAACCATTCCTATAATCAAACCCTTTGTTTTAAATCGCTACCTGGGTACGTGGTATGAAATTGCACGCTTGCCGCATTCTTTTGAGGAAGGCCTGGATAGCGTTACGGCAACATACACACTTCGGGATAACGGTAGGGTTGATGTTCTTAATAGGGGCTTCAATAAGGCAGAAGGCGAATGGAACGAGGCAAAAGGAAAGGCATATATTCCGGATACTTCAGCGGGGGCGTTTCTCAAAGTCAGTTTCTTCTGGATATTTTACGGCGATTATAAAGTGATCGCGCTTGATACGCTGAATTATTCTTATGCAATGGTAACCAGCCATTCAAAGGAGTACTTATGGATACTGAGTAGATCGCCCAAAATGGAACAACAGGTTTATGATGATCTTATTCGAAAAGCAGGCGAATGGGGCTTCGATCTTTCTAAATTATATAAGGTTCTTCAATCGATAAATTAATATGCACTTTTTAAAAAGGAGATTTCCATGGATCTTCAAAATAGATGTGCCATCGTGACCGGCGGGGCTTTGGGAATAGGCCTGGCGACCTGTAAACGCCTTATAACGGAAGGTGTGAAAGTTACTGTCTGGGATACTAATCAGGCCGCATTGAGGACTACAAAAAAAGAATTAAAAAAACTCGGTAAAGTGTTTTTCTATCAGTGCGATGTGGCAAATAAGCGGCAGGTGCAGAAGCATGTGAAGATCGCTCGAAAAGATATGGGGCGTGTGGATATACTGATTAATAATGCCGGTTATGTTTCGGGCGGCGATTTTCTTGATCGGCCTATCGAAGACTGGGAAAAAACTATAGATGTGAATCTTAAGGCGATTCTGTACACGACTTATGCTGTGCTTCCAGAGATGTATAAACGTAATGAAGGTTATATCGTTAATATATCTTCAGCTGCAGGCACAATTGGTGTGGCCGGACTTGCTGTTTATGCGGCAACAAAATGGGCAGTATGGGGATTAACCGAATCGCTTCGGATGGAAGCAATGAATAATGGAAAAACCGGAGTGAAATATTCGACGATTCATCCGGGGTATATCGCAACCGGTATGTTTGAAGGAGCAAAACTCGGTATACCGGGACGCTGGATTGTTCCGCTTGTAAAGAATCATGACGTTATCGCAAAAGCCATCGTTGAGGATGCCCTTAAAAAAGAAAAATATTCGCCAAAACGCCCATGCACGGTTAATATGAATCTTCGATTCCGAGCATTGATGCCTGACCGCTGGTTCCAGCGCTTCCTTATACTGATGGGAGTTGAAGGAAGCATGAAAACGTGGTATGGAAGGAGTAAAAAAAAGTGATAAGTAATAAGTTTTGAGTTATAAGCGAAAAGCGGATGATTGATCGCTGTAAATACGAAAATAGTCAGCTTAAAGAAACATAGTAAATTATGAGCGAGGTACAATATGCCTGTTAAGAAAAAAATAACTTCCGTTAATCCGGCAACAGGAAAAGTAATCGGCCATACGCCGTTAAATACCGTGGAAGAACTCGAACACGCTGTTGCTCTTGCTAAAATTGCCCAGCACGATTGGATGAAACTATGTTTTAAAGAACGTGCGAATCATCTCTTCCTTATTCGTGATTACATCGTGCAGAATACCGATCGAATCGCGGAAATAATATCAAAAGATAACGGCAAGACTAGGATGGATGCACTCAGCACTGAAGTGCTGCCGATTACAATGGCTATTACATATTATGCAAAAAATGCCGAAAAAGTACTAAAGCGGAAGCGGCTTCACGGCGGAAGCATCCTTACGATAAACAAGCGTTCTTATGTTGATCGTGTGCCTGTCGGGGTTGTCGGAATTATCAGTCCGTGGAATTATCCGTTTGCAATTCCATTTCATGAAATTGCCATGGCATTGATAGCCGGAAACGGAGTTGTTCTGAAAGTAGCTACACAAACACTTGAAGTTGGTAAGTTGATCAGGCATTGTATGGAAGCCGGAGAATTACCGGAGAATCTTTTCTCATTGATCAATCTGCCGGGGAATATAGCCGGGGATGCTTTTTTAAATTCAGGGATAAATAAACTTTTTTTTACGGGTTCTGTTGCGGTCGGTAAGCAATTAATGGCGAAAGCGGCAAAACGTCTTGTACCGGTCTCGCTGGAACTAGGCGGAAATGATGCAATGATTGTCTGCAGAGACGCCAATTTACACCGGGCGGCAAACGGAGCATTGTGGGCGGGAATATCCAATTCCGGACAATCCTGCGCCGGAGTTGAACGGATTTTTGTAGAAGCCGATATCTACGAAGCATTTATGTTTTTATTGAAAAAGAAAATGAGCGAGCTTACGCAGGGAGTAGATGTGGATTCAAATGTCGATGTAGGTTCAATGACGACTCCTAAGCAATTGAAGAAAGTGCAGCAGCATCTGAAAGATGCCCTGAAAAAGGGGGCTAAAATATTCCCTGAAAGTTTAAAAATCAAGAAGAATGAAAAAGGCTTGTTTCACCAGCCGATAATTCTGGAGAATGTTTCAGACGATATGTCGATGATGAACGAAGAGATCTTCGGCCCTTTGCTTGCCGTAAAGAAGGTCGTAAGTATTGAAGAAGCAATAGCCCGCACTAATGCTTCAATGCTCGGACTTACTGCCTCTGTATGGACACGAAAAAGAAAAAAGGGGCGGCAAATTGCATCGCAGCTTGAAGTCGGTTCAGTGATGATAAATGATCATCTGATGAGCCACGGGCTTGCCGAAACACCCTGGGGCGGCTGGAAAGAATCCGGCATCGGCCGGACACATGGATTTATCGGACTGGAAGAAATGACACAGCCGCGATGCGTAGTAGACGATATACTTCCCGGTGTACAGAAAAATATGTGGTGGTATCCGCATAATAAAAAAGTTTACGAAGGATTAAAAGGAGCGATTGAGTTTTTATATTCAAAGAGACCGGGCAAGAAACTTACAGGCGGTTTGCGGCTTCTTAAAGTGTTCCTGCGAACATTTAAGAAATAAAAAAAATGCGGAGACAGTATTACTGCCTCCGCATTTTAAAAGGTTAATAAAATCTTTATGGTAATCTAATTCCGGCAGTTATTATTATTCCAGAATTGTAAATTTTTCTCGCGTTTTCATTAATTGCTGGTGTACTATCCTGATCTTTCATCAGCCTGTTCATACCTATCACAAAACGTGCATCGAGTTCTAAGATTGAAATATCAAAACCGACACCAACAATAAAAGAGAGTTCGCCCTTTTTCAATTGATCTTTAATATCTTCTTCATCAGAAGTAGATTGTGCTCCGGGATAATTCGATTCTGTTTCCATTTTTACTTTTGCCCCAAGTAATATCCCGTATGATGCTCCACCTTCGATATAAGGGCTGAAAGCCGGTATCGGTAAATTGAATTTTAAGAGGAGTGGAATATCTAAATAGTCACCTTTCATTGTAACTTTTCCGGTACCAGTATAACCTCCAATAGTCTGACTTAATTCGTATTTCGCTCCTTTTTGGACATACATTACTTCCGGCTGGAGAGAAAGGCCTGCTATTAATTTTATTCTGTATGATATTCCGCCAACAAGGCCAAGTCGGGTTTTTGGTTCCATATTAGGTAGACCGGCTAGGCTGGGGTCAAATGTAGCAGGATTTATTGCTTTATCATCCCCGCGGAAGGTCCCGAGATTGATTCCACCTTTAATTCCAAACTGAGAGAACGCTACGGATACAGCAAGAAGCATCACAACTGAAACTAATAGAATTTTTTTCATAGAAGTATCCCTTCATATTAATATGTGATATAGTGAATTCTGATACCTATCCAGAATGATGTTAGAAGTATAGATAAAACAATAATCATGTTCAATAGGAAAAATACTTAAAAAAAATATTTGACTGTAAAAGTGCTCATTATAAAGCGAAATCAGCGGTAGCAATTGATAAGGAATAGACTGCAACCGCAATAATGATCAAACTGCAGTGAAGGAAGACATGGAAGAGAATGTAAACGATAAGTTATTACATTCGGATTGCGCTTTTACACGCGTTAATATATTTTTTCCCTCTTTAAATCTCACTGATGGTATTCTTCCCCTTTGTAAAATTGGATAAGAATTCACTGCTGTCCAAAATAAATTGAGTTATAGTTCATAAGTCTTGAAAGTGAATCAAATTGGACAAGTTATTAACAATGGGATGGAGTAAGCTCCCATATAAAATTTTAGATTGATAGATGCTGTCGAATATATATTGCACTAAG
>CAZYAM010000082.1:0-12869 GCA_964645575.1 uncultured Ignavibacteriaceae bacterium | reverse complement strand
TGCATTACGGCAGACAGGTCGGCGGGTAAACTGGAAGCCTGAGAATGCATCACACGGAGTGTGATACAAACTTTCATTAGTCAAGTAAATAATATACTCCCGATGCGTCCCGCAGCAGCGGAATGACGAGTTCTTAGAGAGTATAAAAAGGATAATAATGGATCAGTCTATTACAAAGACCAACATATACCTACAAATCGGCGGCTTATTTTCATTGGCATTCGCGGTATTCCAGATCGGTGCTATCTTCCTGCCGCCGGATCTCATAGCTTATTTCGGCGGGCCGGTTGAACTGCAGACTGAAAATCCGACATTGTATGCATTCCTCTGCCTGGTTATTGGCGCTATTATAGTAATAGCCGGCTTTTATGCTTTATCCGGAGCGTGTAAGTTGCACCGCCTGCCATTTTTACGGACGGTATTGGTTGCCGTTACGATTACATACTTGCTTCGAGGATTGCATATATTTCTCGACATTATTTCAATGTCTGAACATCCCGAGCTTAACCTCCTGCATTTTGTCGTTTTTTCTCTTATTGCGTTTTGTGTTGGAATTATACATCTTGTTGGAGTGATACGGCTGTTTAAATAAAACCGTCCGGAAAGGATAACGGCTTAATAGTTATTTCACAATCGCCAATTTTAAAATAACGGGAGAGAAATCATGGGATATGAACTCACATCTTCTATTAATCAGGAGATTTTAGAAATCACGCTTTCCGGAAAAGGGGGCAATGAAAAAGCGTCTGAGATTGTATCGAAAGTAATCGACCTTGTAAAAACCTTCCGGCCAAAAGGCGTTCTTATCGATATTCAATTATTACAAAAACGGCTGGACATGCTGGATTCATATCATCTTGTTCATACATATCCGAAAGAAGTTCCTCATCTCAGAACTGCCATTATCGACAGGAAAGAAAATAAAGATATATCGGAATTCTACGAAACCGTATCGGAGAATGCGGGATACATTACTCGATATTTCACAGATGAAACAACTGCAAGAACATGGCTTATGTTATAGCTTTACTCTGTAAAAACCGGCTATCAGAATAAAACCGAGCATTTTGCTATTTGACTTCCGTTTCTTTATCTTTTATGTAAATATAAATTTACAAGAACGTCGGTTCTTAACCTGCACAACACTGCATCGGATCAAACATGAAAAACAGGAAACTTATCGGCTGGCTGCTTATCATCGCAGGACTTTTCATGATTCTGGGAATGATACTCAATCATCATATACTCTGGTTCATCATTGATAGTATCGTTATTATAATCTGCCGTGGGGGCGGATTGTATTTGCTTCTTCAAAAAAAATAAATTATCAGGCATTTGCCTCGAAAAGAGTATTTTCATATGCTTCGACGTTTTCTTTATCTCATTATTCTCAGCAGTTTTTACGCCTGCATTGTACTGTCACAGAATGTTGTTACTCTGAAAATCGACGGTGTTATCAATCCCGCGGCAGCAGCATTCATCGAGCGCGGCATCGAAATTTCCCGCGAGAAAAATGCCGAATGCCTCATAATACAATTGGATACTCCCGGCGGCTTACTCAAATCCACACGCGTCATAGTCAGTTCATTCCTTGAGTCGAAGATTCCTATTGTCGTTTATGTTTCTCCCGGAGGCGCACAGGCGGGTTCTGCCGGTGTGTTCATCACTATGGCAGCGCATATTGCGGCAATGGCGCCCGGGACAAACATAGGAGCGGCGCATCCTGTGGATATGGAAGGAAAAATGGATTCGGTGATGAGCGATAAAGTTACAAATGACGCTTCCGCTTTTATTCGTACAATCGCCGAAAAACGAAACCGCAACATGAAATGGGCGGAAGAAGCTGTCCGCAGAAGTCAGGCCATCACGGAAACAGAAGCACTCGATACAAATGTTATTGATATTATTGCGAAAAACCTTGACGATCTGCTTTCTCAGATTGACGGGATACAAGTCGAGACTGTAAATGGTACCGAGATATTAAATACAAAAGACGCCCGTATTGAATCTATGGAAATGGAGTGGACGGAAAAGCTGTTGGATGTCCTGAGCAATCCGAATATCGCCCTCATTCTTTTTCAACTCGGTGTTGTCGGTTTAATGTTGGAGCTGTATAATCCGGGATCAATCTTTCCCGGTGTTGTCGGTGTTATCAGTTTGCTGCTTGCATTTTATTCCATGCATACTCTGCCTATCAATTATGCCGGACTTGCACTCATTATCTTCGGAATTATTCTGTTCCTGCTTGAGATAAAAATTATAAGCCACGGCATGCTGGCAATCGGCGGTGTTATTTCAACTTTTCTGGGGTCAATTATGCTTATTCGCACTTCGAGCCTGCTCGAGTTTGCAGAAATCTCCTGGACTGTTATTATAGTCAGTGTAGCTATTATCACCCTCTTTTTCGGCTTTCTTGTAGGTTTAGGATTAAAAGCACAAAGAAAAAAACCAACAACCGGAAGCGAAGGATTGATTGATAAAATTGGTAAAGCAGTTACTCCGTTAAATCCGGAAGGAACGGTCCGGGTCGAAGGGGAATTCTGGCAGTCGGAATCGACAAGCGGTACAATTGAAAAAGGTGAACACGTACGCGTCGTGCAAATACAAGACTTGAAACTTAAAGTCGAACAAGTTAAACAATCAACATCCACAAAGTGATGCCTTAGGCAAAGGAGTATATATGGAACAAGTTCCTGTAACTTTAATTATTGTCGGTATAATATTTTTCCTCATTGTTGCCGCAAACTCAATTAAAATCCTGCGTGAATATGATCGCGGTGTTATATTCCGGTTAGGACGTCTATTGGGAGTAAAAGGGCCCGGACTTATCTGGTTATGGCCCGGTATTGATAGAATGGTAAGAGTGAGTCTGCGAACAGTCGTTATGGACGTTCCCCCGCAGGATATTATTACACAGGATAACGTCTCTTTAAAAGTCAATGCTGTCGTGTACTTCCGTGTGATGCAGGCGGAAAAAGCTATTGTATCGGTTGAAAATTATTTATTCGCTACATCCCAGCTTTCGCAGACAACATTGCGCAGCGTGTTAGGACAATCCGAATTAGATGATCTTCTTTCACAGCGTGATAAAATCAACCAGAAGCTGCAGCAAATTATAGACAGCCACACAGAACCCTGGGGAGTGAAGGTAACCAATGTCGAAGTTAAGCAGATCGATCTGCCGCAAGAGATGCAGCGTGCAATGGCAAAACAGGCAGAAGCCGAGCGCGAACGACGCTCCAAAGTCATCGCGGCGGAAGGTGAATTCCAGGCATCACAGCGGCTTTCAGATGCGGCAAAAGTGTTGAGCGAACAGCCAAGCGCTCTAACGCTGCGCTATCTGCAAACACTCCGTGAAATCGCAACGGAAAATAATTCGACCACTATTTTCCCGGTGCCTATCGATTTATTGAAGCCATTTATGAATATGGATAAATTACAGAAGTAATGAATGGACTCGCTGCTCTACGGACATAATCCAGAAGAGCGTATCGTTGCCGTCCATCAATTGAACGATCAGACAATCAGATTGTTCAAACGTATTGAGGGGAAGATTATTCACAGAGATGTGGAATTCTTCCCCTTCTTTTTTCTGGCTTACGAATCGCTCATCAATGAATTCCCGAAGAAATTCTGGCTGAAAAAGCTTGCAGGCAGCAATTTCTATCAGTTTATTGCGGCATTCTCACGATGGAGCGAGATGTGGGAAGCAGTGCACTTCATTCTCAGGCAATATAATAAAAGCCGTTCTTTGCATATCTCGTCATATCAGGAGTTGAAAGAGATCCTGGTTCGCACCGATCCGGTGCGTCAGTTCCTCCTGCAATCGGGAATAACGCTGTTTAAAGGAATGGAATTCGAGGATCTTGTTCGCCTTCACATAGATGTCCAATGCTCGCATGCAGCAGGGAAAAAGCGAGGCAGTAAAATTCAAGGCACTGGAGAACAAATACTTGTAATAACCCTCCTGACAAGCAATAAAAAATATGTCCTTAAAACAACAAAACAAAACGAACAAGACATTCTAAAGCAATGTATTCAGTATATCAATGAAATCGATCCTGATGTTATTGAGGGATACGATTTATACGGGACGATCCTTCCGGCTCTCGGTCGTGCCTGCGAGCGGCAACAAATACCATTGACTATCGGCAGAGGCGGCAGCGATATGCGAATACCGGGCGGATTTAGCTCTGCAGGGCCCGGTGAAACCGAGTGGTTTTCATATGATGTTCTCGGCAGACACCTCGTCGATATTACGGCAATTGCTGAGGCAGAAATTAACACTAAAAAATCTGAGCAGTCATTCAATTTAATTTCACTGGCAAAGCATTTCGGCATCCCCGTTGACAAAGAAAAAAACATTTCTTCACATCGCATGAGGAAGGATCATAAACGCACGCAGAAAGAAGCAGCGGATCAATCTCTGCAAAACGCGATCACTGGACGAGAAATCAGCAACTTGCTCCTGCCTCCACTCTTTTATCTTGCGCAGATGTGTCCATTCAACTTCAGAATGCTCATCCATACCGGTGCAGCTTCGCGCATCGAATCGTTGATGCTGAGAGAGTATGTCAGGCAAAAACATTCTATTCCCAAACCTATGGAAGGCTCCCGCAGTATTAATATCCCGGCAGAGATTTATCGGACAGGTGTCTTTTCCGATATCGATTATATTGAACTCGAAGGATTATATCCATCAATAATCCTCCGTCAAAGCATCAAGCCCGGAACAGATGATTTGGACATCTTTCTTTCGCTCCTCACGGGTCTTACTTCCTTACAGCAAAAAGTACCCGCCAAAAATGATACGATGCGATTGCGGGAAACAAATTGGGATACCCGGCTGAATTTATTGAAACGTCTGCTCGATTCTTTTCATATTTCACTTGGCTATGCAAAAGGCCTTTTTAACGATCCGGACAGAGCCGAAACCGTCATTACTGCAAGCCGGGATATCCTGAAAGAAATTACGCATCAAATCGAACTATTCAATGCCACCATCATTCAATCTGACGATCGTGGTTTTTTTCTGCTTATGCCGGACAATATTATCGGTGAAACAAACCGAAAAATATTTTTCGATCGACTCTCGAGCACACTTCCCGAAGGTATATCTCTCGTTCCGTCTCATCATTATAAAAAAATGCTTAGCTACAAAAAAAGTAATTATGCAGTACTTGACCGGAACGACAACGTTCTTATCAAAGGCAACGGTCTCATCTCACGCGGATTGGAACGTTATTTAAGAATATTTATACAGCGATTTATTGAATGTATGATTACGAACGATCTGACACGATTGCATCATTTGTATGCAACTGCCTATACTCAGATCGTAAAGCACGAGTGGACCCCCCGTGATTTCTGCAAAACAGAGATTCTACGTATGGATACAGAGACGTACCAAAGCGAAATTGCCGCCGGCCAAATGCCCCCTTCTCCGGCATTGGAAGCAGCGGTTCGCTCAAGCCTCTTTGTTAAAACAAATACTAAACTTTCTTATTATGTCTCCGGAACCGAGACAGACGTCAATCTTGCCCGTTCTTCACGGTTAGCCGAAGACTGGGACCCCTTAAAGCCTGATGAAAACGTCGCTTATTACCTCGCAAAACTTCATGAAACGGTAAATAAATTCAGGGAATTTTTTGAGCAGACCGCATTAAATCGAATTCTTTCTTTAGATGATATTTTCGGCTTTTCTGATGAAGGCATTCGCATTCTTGAGCGTAAAGTCGCGCAGGAGACAACAGAGATCAAACCGGATACCGAAGATTACGGTATTTGGCTGGCTGAAAGAGATTAGCCGGATAAAATGAAAAACCTGCCGCAGACACTTGCATTTTTAAATACCAAATTGTAATATTCTAAAGTAATTTAATGCACCGGTTTTGTTTCATCGTAATTTGTTTTCACTATCACATGACCCCTTGTGGATTCAATTTTATGGTTCAAATGAGCCGATTCACTTGAGAATTGTGTTAGAGCTAAGCAATCAGGACAAAGTTGCGGTGTGATGTTCAATGTATCAAGGGGTGAACCCGTATGGAACAGGGTACAGTTAAGTGGTTCAACAATTCAAAAGGATTCGGCTTCATCAAACGAGATACTGGTGAAGACGTGTTCGTGCATTACAAGTCTATCAGCGGAGACGGCTACAGATCGCTTAATGAGGGCGATAAAGTAGAATTCGAAGTTGAAACAGGACAAAAAGGCCTGCAAGCCGTTAAAGTTGTGAAGATCGCTTAAAAGATCTCTTACATAGCCGAACGGCAACTAACGTTTACGGCCCATTCTCCATTTACGCAGATAATTAACGATGTCTTCGGTGTTGGTTCCCGGTGTGAAGAGTTCACCCACTCCCATACTTTTCAATTCCTTAATGTCCTTCGGGGGAATGATCCCTCCGCCAAAAACAAGCACATCTTCCATTTCTTTCGATTTCATTATCTGAAGTATCTTAGGAAATATTGTCATATGTGCACCACTTAAAAGGCTGACACCGATCGCATCAACATCTTCCTGCAAAGCGGATTCTACGATCGATTCCGCCGTTTTTCGAAGTCCTGAGTAAACCACTTCATATCCGGCATCCCGTAAAGCCGCTGCTACGACCTTCGCTCCGCGATCATGCCCGTCCAATCCGGCTTTTGCAATGAGAATTCTTATCTTTTTTTCCATCATTACTTTTTAGTTACATCCTGTAATTCTAATTGAGCAATAAATTGCTGTAATGTTGAATAAAAACGAGCAAGAGGAAATCCTACAACATTATAAAAGCATCCATTGACTTTATCAACAAAGACAGCTCCATAATCATCTTGAATTCCATATGAACCTGCTTTATCCATCGGCGATCCTGAATCGATATAGGAAATAATTTCTTTTTCATCCAGCCTGCGGAATCGCACTTTTGTTTCTTCGACTCCTTCTACATGTTTCTTCGTTTCCACATCGACCATGCAAAAGCCAGTATATACAGAATGCTCGCGTCCGCTAAGCAGTTTTAGCATACGCCTGGCATCATCCTTTGATGTCGGTTTACCGAGAACATGGTGATCGAGCACAACAATCGTATCTGCTCCGATAACAATCCCTTTCCGTAAACGGGAAGCTATCTCAGAAGCCTTGTCAACTGCAATGCGTTTTGCATTATCTCCAGGCGATTGGTTCGGAGATAAAACTTCCGAGACTTGACTCGGGATAACACGAAACTTAAGTCCAATTTGTTTTAACAGAATTTTTCTGCGAGGCGACCGGGATGCGAGTATCAATGGTCTCATAAAAACGCCTTAAAACAAAAAAAGCGATGCATAATGCTCGCTTATTCATAAAATATTCTATAAACAAATTCTTTATCTGAACATTGCTTTGATGCTGCCCCAGGTACTTTTATATGTGTTACTCGGACTTGAATAGCGTATTCCTTTAATTTCACTATTGCTTTGGAGGGATTGATTGGTGCCTATTACTCTTACTTGATAACTAAAATATTGATCTTCTGTTTTATAAAAACCTATATTTTTATCGTCATAGTATTTAACACCACATTCCGTGCGGCCAATATATAAAGGAACAGAAGTTCCGCTGCTTCTCCGTACTTCATAATGATCTACACCCGCTTCTGAATAAACCTCCCAGCTAACTCTGATATAACCGTCAAAAGCTTCAACTTTTATATCTTTAATAGTAGGATTACTCTGCGCAAGCATCATTCCTGTAAAAATAAACAGCATAATAACTGCCGCAAAAAGATATTTGTGCCCCAATTTCATCTGTGTTTAATATACTTTTTGGTTTTGAATTCCGCAAGCAGCAATTCAATCATTTTTTTATCTCTTGAGAAAAATCACAAATAACTCTTGACACAAAAACAAAAAAATGCCTTTTTTCGTGTAAAATCCTGCTTGTATTATTTCTTCTGTTTTTGCTTAAAAATGACATCAGATAACTCAGAAATGATCAATCCTAGAAGAACTATTACTCCTCCTATTACTCCTGCCATTCCTAGCTTTTCGCCGATTATAAAAAAAGCGAACAATGCTGCAAAAGGCGGTTCTAACGAATAAATTACTGCACTTCGTGTCGGTGTTGTATATTTTTGATATTTTGCCATAACATACAATGCAACAACTGTCGGCACAACAGTGAGATATACGATAAGCATTACGAAATTAACGCTGATATTTATATATGCTGTTTCCCAAAACGATACAACAAATATCGAAAGTAATGCTGTTGAAATAAACTGCATAAAAGTCAGATGTGCCGGATCATGCTCCTTGCCATAGATACACAGATAGACCGTATACAAACTAAACGACACGGCACATATAAGAGTTAGTCCATCTCCGAAATTGAACTCGGAGCCTTTTGGAGAGGTTAAAAGAAACAGGCCGATGGCAACCAAAACGACGCCTATGATATTTCCAAGTTTAGGTTTTCTCCGTTCAATTATCAATTGGAATAAAGGTGTAAATACGACCATGAGGCCTGTTATAAATGCGGATTTTGAGGCTGTGGTGTATTTCAATCCTACAGTTTGCAGCACAAAACCGACAAAGAGCAGAACACCAAGGATAGCACCCTTAATTATCGCATCTTTTGATATAACGCGCAGTCTTTTAAAGAATATTACTGCGAATAAAATCGATGCAATAGTGAATCGAACGGAAACATATGCAAACGGAGACGCATTTTCCAAGACAAACTTCGTCAGAACAAATGTGCTTCCCCAGACAATCGTAAGTGAAAGCAAATATAATTCTGCACGAGTACGGGGAGTTATCCGCATATTATTAGGCAATGATTACTTATTAGGAGGATAAGAATCGAACAGTCTTCCCCACTGCGTTTCTTTAAGCCATCGCTTAAACACGCGTTGATCCCGGAACGGCCATCGGTAGTAATCATGATATAATTCCGAACCAAAGATGAAGAGGTTGACAAGCGGAGTTCTGAAGAAAATTTTCTGAAGTCGTTTGAGGGGCCCAAACCACAGAAGATCACCGGCTCGGCTTGCCGTATTGTCGCCGACAGAAAAATTCCAGTTCTCTCTTGAGACATCTTCTCCCACGAGAGTGATATCTCTCGAATCCCCGCATCCTAAACCGCATTGATGCGCCAAATTAATATATTTGATTGAGAGCGGATCGAATCCCATCATCTTTGCAGCAACTGCATCTATTGCAACTTGATCAGCGCTGGCAAGTATAAGATTTTTCTCAACCGGATACATAGTTCTAGGTCCGGGGCCGTTTCCTGCGGTAGTTCCATCCATCACAGCAAAAATACCAGGATGGATCTCTTTTTGGATGGAGAGCAGATCAACAAGAGTTTCGTGAATCCAAGAATGTGTATAGTGCCGATGTGTAGCCAATAAACCGCCGAATGCATTCTTCATTGCACCGGTGGTGGTTGTATAGATATGACATTTTACCGTCGGAAGGTGAACAATGTTTTTTCCAAAGAAATAATCGGGAATTCGAATACCATCCGGATAAATTTGGTCAAGGACAAGCAAGCGAGACTTCGTAGAGTACTCGATCCATTTCATATCCCCTTCGCGAAAGTTAAAAAGAACCGGTATCTGATACTTCTTGAAAAGCGGTGTATATTTATTTAAATCTTCACCTTTAAATGCATCTGTCACTACTGTTTTGTTTTGAACACAGACTACATCGTTAAAGCCGTTTCTTTTCAAACCGAGGATTGTCCCTTCCATTTGCCATGGTGTTGTATTGGCTCCAGGAAAAGGGAAGTGCCAAGATATATTATCCTTGAGTATTGTAGTAACACCGGATTTTAAAGCGTCCTTTAATCCAGCCATTTCCATCGCGCGCCGTGTGTCTTCCAGTACTGTTTGCGGAGTTGTTTTGACAACAGCAACTCGTGCAGTTCCAATTTGCACTCCTTGAATTCTGGCTGGTGATTTCGGTACAGGAAGTTTCATTTATTAAATTAGGAGTAAATAATTAAGATACAAACAAGAAACCATATTAGAATATTCACAATCATCGGCGGATCGCTTAACAATAAGTGCATCGGATTATCCTCGGTTCTCTTATTTCTCATAAGATAAGTGTAACGAAAGATACCGAATAAGACAAATACCGTCGTAAAAATCAGATTCTCAGTTTTAAAAATATTCACAGTACGTTCGGCAACGGTATAAAGTGCGTAGGAAATTGCTACTCCGGACGCTGCAATAGTCATGATTTGATCCATAAATGCAAGATCATATTGTTTTAAAACCGGTCGTGTATTGAAAGTCTCGTTTGTTAGACTGAGAATAAGTTCGCCACGTCTTTTGGAGACAGCGAGGAATACGGAAATAAACAATGTGCAAAGAATAAGCCACGGTGAAATTTCTACTTCGATAGCAAAAACACCGGCGAGTATACGCAACATAAATCCCGCTGCTATAATAAATATATCAACAAGAACCACCTGCTTTAGACCGAAAGAATAAGCAAAATTCAGCATCGCATATATAATTACAGCATACCGATAATGTATATGCAAATGCGGTATTACAAGTATTGCCAACGCAAGCAGAATAACAAGAATAATAAATACCGTAGAAATACCTATTGCACCTGAAGCAAGTGGACGATTTCGTTTAATGGGATGAAGTTTATCCGCTTCGCGGTCAAAAATATCATTTACAACATAAACAATGCTTGAAACGATACAGAATCCAAAAAACGCAAGTATTTCCCGCCAAATGTACGGTAAGTCAAAAAGATGTTTTGCAAAAACCAGTGGTGCAAAAATAAATACATTTTTTAACCATTGGCTTGGACGTATTATCCTTAACGCACCTATAATTTTTCTCTTCATTGCCTCTTCCCTGCTATCGATAGAATACTTCGCTTTTCACACACAGATAAAATTATGTACGGCCAAATCGTTTATCAAGTTCCTCGAGTGGAATCTTTACAATCACCGGCCTTCCATGCGGACAAACGAACGGCATTTTAGTAAGGAACAGATGTTCTATTAATACTATCATCTCGCTAATATTCAGCCTATCACCTGCTTTGATTGCCGCCTTGCAAGCGAACGATTTTGCCAGATTATCACGCACATCGGATATACCGGCGTGTTCATTATTCCTGTATTCATCCAGAACATCCTGCAGGATTTTTCTTTCATTCCCGACACGGACATCAGCCGGAATACCTTCTATCACTACGGTATTTTTACCAAAAAGTTTTATATCGAATCCAAGACGTTCAAGATGTGCCTGCAGCTCTTTTACCAGCAAATAGTCGCTCGCGCTTAACTCAACCGTTTCAGGGAATAGCAATTGCTGGATCGATGGTAGACTATTTTTAAAATTTGACAGTACACGTTCATAAATAATCCGCTCATGGGCGACATGCTGGTCAATAATCATCAATCCATTGCGGATCTGTGAAATAATGTACTTATTATGAGCTTGCCATATAGGTTTGCTTTCCTGTGAGGCAGATGGATCGCCTGCCGTACGCTGAGAAAGAATCCTGTTATTCGCCGATGAAGGTACTTTAAACGGCAGGGACGTTTCGGAGTTTAAAACAGGCCGCTCTAATTCATCTAGGCCGATAATGTTCGGCGTTATAGATAATTTAAGTTCACCGGGGCGTGAAGCAGCGCCGATAGGAAAAACGGGAGCACCTGTCTGAATCTCTATCGCCTTTTTCCATATCTGACTGTCAAATTGAAGTTTGGCATCGGCCGGCGATACCGCATCTCCATCTTTTAAAGACACTGACGGCATTAAATCATTATCTACAAGCGCTTTTCGAACAACCGACAGGATCATTCTATAGATGTTTGATTCATTCTCAAATTTTACTTCCATTTTTGAAGGATGAACATTCACATCGACTTTTCGCGGATCAAGAGTGAGATTTAAAATGAAGAACGGGAAAGATCCTTTTTCCAGCAGATGTTCATATGCTTGAAACACTGCATGATTAATCATCTTGCTGAAAATAAACCGGCGGTTCATAAATACTAATTGTTCAGCGCGGCTTTTACGTGCAAAATTGGGTCTGCCAATAAATCCGCTGACAGTCATAAGGTCATTTGTGTCTTCGAATTTAATGATTGATTGAGAAAGGGCTTTCCCAAAAACAGCAGTTACTCTTCCTTCGATTGAATTTGACTTCAAATCGAGCATCACTTCATCGTCGCTTGTGTAGAACCATTCAACTTCCGGATAAGCAACAGCCATTCGCATAATAACATCCGTTATATTCTTCAATTCTGTCTGCCGGTGCTTAAGAAAATTGCGACGGGCCGGAATATTATAAAAAAGATTACGGACTGTGATACTTGTTCCGCATTCAAGCGCTGATTTAGTTCTTTCTTTAACTTCATCACCCTCAATTCTGAGAAATGTAGCAAGATCGTCCGATTCGGACCTTGTTTTCAATTCCACTCGTGCAACCGCCGTAATTGAAGCCAGCGCCTCTCCACGGAAACCAAGCGTGCGAATCTCTTCTAAATCGCCGGCAGTACGAATTTTACTTGTTGCATGTCTTCGAAAGGCTAGAGATGCATCCTGTTCCGACATTCCCTCGCCATTATCCACAACCTGTATCAATGCTTTTCCCGCGTCCTTTACTACAATGCTGATTCGTGTCGCTCCTGCATCGAGTGAGTTCTCAATTAATTCTTTTACTACAGAGGCCGGACGCTGCACAACTTCACCAGCTGCAATTTTATTCGACAGTTCAGGGGTTAATATGTGAATTTTAGAAGACAAGGTATATTCAATTACTTATCATTTCACTGTTCTCAAATAACGCATCAACAAATGCGCGACGATTGAACGGCTGGAGATCATCAATACTTTCTCCAACACCGACAAATTTTAC
>CAZYAM010000081.1:0-13105 GCA_964645575.1 uncultured Ignavibacteriaceae bacterium | reverse complement strand
CCGGCAAGCGTATAACTCACTCCGGCATATGCTTTTACAAATCCAGAAATTGAAAATATCGAATTCATATCCGGTTCAATTCCGGCTGCAAAAACAAGTGCAGCCGAACGATGGAGCGGTTCATCATACAATACATCATTTCCGACAGCAACAGCGATGCCTTCCACAAGTCCCGAGTTATGTGAGATCTTGAGAGGCGACCAGCCAAATTCTCCTGCAAGAACATGCACCAATTCATGCTTCAATACCGCATCTAAACTCGCAAGATTGATATGGACCTGCCGCAGCCAAGGTTTGCATATATTGGTAGACCCTGCTCCGACAAATTTTCCCTTATCTTCAGGCGATGAATAGAGAAAAGAGACTATGCGCTCCCGTGTCCCGACATTCAGAGTCTGCGAAATCTGACCGTAATAAAACTCGTGCAAATATCCGATCTGTTCGATTTTTTCGCGTTTTACAGAACCGGCGGGATAAATAATTTCAAAATGTTCGGTCTTATAATTCCCTACAAGCTTTTGCTGGATATATTGTTTTGATGAAGAAAAACCAAGACGTTCGTTAAAGAACAACATCATAAGAACAATTGGAATCAGTAAAGCAAGTATAACGGTTTCGATAAAGGGAAATGATTGTTGAAAAGCATTTTTACTTTCTTTCCTGCAAAACCGTTTATGCCGGATGCATACTGCGATGGTAACAAGACATCCGGACACGGCTAATGTCGCTAATCGATAAGTCAACAATCGTTGAGTTACCTGCAGTGTCTCGTCATAAGTAAACCCCGGGAAAAAGCCGAGGACAGGATTAAAGGCAAATATCTGCGGACGGAAGAATGTTATTATCGGAATATGCATTAGAACAAGAAAATAAATAGTCGTATATATTGTTTTTCGCCATTTTTCAAATAATACCCCGACCATCATTGCCAGGGCAACAGAGAAGATCGCGCCTGGAATAACGATAAGAGCATAAAGCATTATTCCATTTCCGATGGAACAATTCTTTACGAAGAATATATTTACCAGTGATATTAGAAACGGAATAACAAGAAGAACAAATTGGATTAATAAAACCTGACCAATGAACCGCCAGACGTCAGCTTTGCAATTGCAGTCGGCATTTTTCCAGTATGAAAGCGTTAGAAGCCCGCAAATAAATCCGGCAAGAAGTACGGTAATTACGGAGAATTCAAAACCGAGATAATTAAACAAAGGAATGCGTGTACAAACAATGGAAAAAAAAATAAGAATCAGAATAGAAATTTTGAACGCACGTGTCTGCATAGTCTGGATTACCTTCCGAGCAAGGCAACCTTCGCAATGTATTTTCGCTTAAACCAAGCAACATTGCGAAGGTAATAAAGCAAATTAAAATTCTTCTCCCTTTTCACGACTGATATCCGCGCCGAGTGCCTGAAGTTTTTTTTCAACAGATTCGTACCCGCGGTCGATATGATACACACGCAGTACTTCCGTTGTTCCTTCGGCAACAAGGCCGGCGAGAATAAGCGATGCACTTGCACGCAGATCGGTAGACATCACTTTTGCTCCCGTCAATTTCTTCACTCCTATAACGGTAGCAATATTTTTTTTTATTGTAATATTTGCACCGAGGCGAATCAATTCCGGTACGTGTGTAAAGCGGTCGAAGTAAACCGTATCCGTTATGATGCTTGTTCCCTGTGCCAGCGACATCAGTGCGATCCATTGCGCCTGCATGTCGGTCGGGAATCCCGGGTAGATTGCCGTTGTCGCACTTACAGCACGAATTTTCTCAGGCGGTGTGAGCTCTAACCAATCCGGTCCCGTCGTCATCTTCGCACCGACATCTTCCAGCTTCACGATAGGTGCGCCCATATGATCAGGATTACATTTCTCCAACCGTATCTTTCCACCTTTTTTCCCCGCCATTGCACCGGCAATAAGAAACGTGCCTGCTTCTATTCGATCGGAGATTGTCGTAATATCCGCCGAATGCAATTCATCCACGCCTTCAATTTCCAGACGGCCTGTACCGATTCCGTGAATTTTCGCACCCATCTTCACAAGGAATTCCGATAATTGAACAATCTCAGGTTCCTGTGCCGCATTTTCGATAAGAGTAGTTCCCTTTGCCAGTACGGCTGCCATCATAACATTGCCTGTCGCTCCGACACTTGAGATATCGAAAAGAATCCGCGTACCGTTAAGGCGTTTTGCCTTTGTGATAATATAACCGGCATCAATTTCGATTTCTGCTCCTAATTTTCTGATACCTTCGATATGCAAGTTTACCGGGCGCGGTCCCCATGCGCAGCCGCCGGGAAGCGAAACCTTCGCCCTGCCGAATCTTGCCGTTAAAGGGCCCAATACATAAATCGAGGCACGCATTTTTTTCACATGTTCATACGGCGCTTCATAACTGTTGATCGCTTTTGTATCTATTGTTAATGTTTGATTTGCCGACGATATACTCACTCCCATTGTTTCAAGCAACTGCGTCATTGTAAGTATATCGCGTAATTCCGGAGTATTATGAAGATGATATATCCCGCTCGCCAGAATCGTTGCAGGCATTAATGCCAAGCTTGCATTTTTTGCCCCTCCGATTGCGACCGTACCGTTCAGGGATTTTCCGCCGTTGATAATGAACTTATCCACCGCTTGCTCCTTTGTTTATATTTCGGTAGAATTATATAAAATTGCCGGAGGCAATATAGTACATTATGAGAATAAAGGCAAAAGCTTAACAAATATTGAGGTAACAATGGACCAAAAAAACATATCTGACACACTTACTGTCATTCATAGCCGCAAAAGTGTACGCAATTACACAAGCGAACCTGTAACTGAAGACCAAATAGAAATTCTTTTGAAAGCCGCTATGGCAGCTCCAAGCGCAGTGAATTGTCAACCCTGGGCATTCGTTGTTGTTACCGATCGAAAGATCCTCGACAAACTCGGTGATATTTTGCCGTCTGCTAAGATGATATATAAAGCCGGTGCAGCAATTATTGTCTGCGGTATGCCGGGAAAAGCACATAAAAAAATGGCCGAATACGCAGTTATTGATTCGACATTGGCGAGCGAAAACATACTCCTTGCAGCGGAAGCCATTGGCCTGGGAGCTATCTGGACTGCCGTATATCCGTATCCCGACAGAATGGAACCTGTAAGATCGATTTTAAATATCCCGCCGGATGTTATACCTCTCAATGTCATCCCGATCGGTCATCCAACGGGAGAAGATAAGCCAAAGAAAAAATTCAATCCAAAAGTAATTCACTCCGAGACTTGGAAGAATTCTGTGCTGTCCTTGTCTTTCTTACGAAAATTGGTTAAATAGTTTCTGAACTTAAACTTTCGGTTTTCAGGTAAGAACAAAGAATAGACAGGACAAATCACTCACACAAACTCAGAAGAATAAACATGCCAGTTCAAATAGTTGTAGGCGCCCAGTGGGGCGATGAAGGAAAAGGAAAAATTGTCGATCATTTAAGCGAAAAAGTAGATATCGTTGCCCGTTATCAAGGCGGAGCCAATGCGGGTCATACGGTCGTGTTACCGGATAGAAAAGGGAAAGAAGAGAAAGAGTATGTACTGCATCTCATTCCGTCCGGAATTTTTCACCCGCATGTAAAATGCGTCATTGGAAACGGCGTTGTTCTGGATCCGGTGGCATTAATGACAGAAATCGAGCAGCTGAAAGACGCCGGTATTAAAATCAGCGGCAGACTCCTGCTCAGCCATAATGCCCATTTGATTATGCCGTATCATAAAATGCTCGATGCTGCACGCGAACGAGGCGCAGTAAAAATCGGCACCACAGGACGCGGAATCGGCCCGGCATACAACGATAAATATACACGCACGGGCATCCGCGTGGTTGATTTATTGAACCGCGATATTTTATGTAAAAAATTAAAACGTAATATTGAATCAAGCAACGAACTACTAAGTAAGTTGTACCAAACAGAAGCGCTTGATGTAGATGCAATTATAAATGAATATCAGGAATTCGACCGGAAGTTCGATGAGTATATTACCGATACTTCCGAATACCTCAACAATGCACTGAAAAAAAACAAACGCATCCTTGCCGAAGGCGCTCAAGGCGCGCTGCTGGATATCGACCACGGCACATATCCGTTTGTCACATCCTCAAATCCGACAAGCGGCGGTGCATGCACAGGCCTTGGCATTCCTCCGACCTCTATCAATTCTGTTGTCGGAATTGTTAAAGCTTACAGCACGCGAGTCGGCAACGGGCCGTTCCCGACAGAATTGAGCAATGAAATCGGAGACAGGCTGAGAAAAATCGGCGGCGAATACGGCGCTACAACAGGAAGGCCCCGCCGATGCGGCTGGCTGGATACAGAGAGTCTCAGGTATTCCGTTCGCGTCAACGGTATTCAACGGGTTGCTGTTACAAAACTTGATGTACTGGACGAGTTCAAAGAAATCAAGGTTTGCACCGGATACAAAGTCAACGGTAAGACGCTGAATCATTACCCTACCGACTCGCAAACGCTCGATGTTGTAGAGCCGATATTCAAGACCTTTAAAGGCTGGCAGGCAAAGACTTCGGATGTCCGTAGTTATAAAAAATTGCCTAAGGAAGCCAGACAGTACATCGAAGCTACGGGTAAAATGATCGGCGCAGACATCTGGATGGTATCGGTCGGTGCACGCCGTGATCAAACTTTAATGGTGCGATAACCATATTTATTCGATATGAAAACAGCATCGATTATCAAATCTGCCACAACCGGTTCTATTCCCCGGTCCGGCAAATTGAAGATTTTTCTGCTTGCCCTCGCTTTTGTGATCATTGCTGCCACATTGTGGTACACCCACTATCTTGTGAATACACTCAGCAAAAAAGAAAAAGAAGTGGCCGATCTTTATGCCAAGTCATTGGAATATGTTGCCAACGGAAAAGCGAACGACGGCGACTATAATTTCCTTTTTACCGAGATTATTAACGCCATAGACTTTCCGGTTGTGATGACAGACCGAAATAACGAACCGCAATTTCCTTACAAGACCAGCACCAAAAATATCACTCTTGATTACACGCAGTCGCAGAAAGAGCAATATTTATTCCTTAAAGAATTTATTGCTGAAATGGATTATTCCAGGCTGCCTATTAAAGTCACATATCAAGATACGATTGTTTTAAGCTATCTTCATTACGGCGAATCGGCACTGTTAGTCCAGCTTCGCCGGCTTCCCTACATTGAACTTGCAGTTGCAACTCTTTTCATTCTCATCGGTTATATCAGCTTCAGCTATGTAAAGCGAACCGAACAGACCAACATCTGGGTAGGAATGGCACGCGAAACCGCTCACCAGCTCGGGACGCCGATATCAAGCATGCTCGGCTGGGTGGAATTATTGAAAGATCAATCGGCAGGAGATTCAAAAGCGACGGAGACACTGCTCGACATGGAGAACGATCTCCACCGCCTCCAGAAAATTGCAGACCGTTTTTCGAAAATCGGTTCCAAACCGGATTTACGCGAAGAAAATATTACCGAAGTTGTCGATAAAGTATCAGAGTATTTCCAGCGGCGGATTCCCCAGCTCGGCAAAAAAGTTCATCTTGTCGTCGAGTCGCCCGGGCCAGTGCATGCACGCATTAACCGGGAGCTATTCGAATGGGTCATTGAGAACCTGACAAAGAACGCACTCGATGCAATTGAGAACGGCAAGGGAACGATCGCCTACTCTATTTCCCGCCACGGCAAATACAGCTATATCGATATCTCAGATACCGGAAAAGGCGTCGATATCAAACATCGCAATGACGTATTTCGTCCCGGCTTTTCGACAAAGAAGCGCGGCTGGGGTTTAGGATTAAGTTTGTCAAAACGCATCGTCGAGTCGCATCACGGCGGCAGGTTGTTTCTTAAAGAAAATAAATCCGGCTTTAAAACCACATTTCGTATAAGGTTAAATTCATGAGGTTCCATATGAAACGCTTTTATCTTTTTATTTCTATCGCAATATTTGCATATTCGCTGTCATGGGCGCAATTACCCATCGGAGATGAATTAATATTTTCTGTTATAGGTATTGAAGGCAAGTCGCATGCAGAGCGTAATGAGTTTATAAAAAGCCAATTGAAGACACTCGGTATCGGGTATGTCACTGCACCGTTCACTCATTACATAGTCGATAATAAAAAAGATACAACGACAATCAAAGGCGAAAATATTATTATTCGAACCGGAGGCGGAGCAAAGCAGATCGTTATAGGAGCGCATTACGATGCATATCGTGATTCCCCTGGTGCCAACGAAAACGGCAGCGGTGTTGCTGTTTTACTCTCGCTTATTAAACAGCTGCAGGATGTGGAGTGGAATTATTCCATTGATTTTTGTTTCTTCGACCGGAAAGAACCGGAATGTCTCGGGTCGTATTATTACGTCAAACAATTTGTCGTCCCCAAGCGTCATTTAGCAATGATAAATCTTGATATTGAGGGTATGGGCGAGGAAGTTTTTGTAGGTCCGGTCGGAAATGATAACCGGACATTCCTCCGTTATGTCCACGAAGCAGCGCAAATAACAGGATTTCCATTCTTCGAAAGTGCGGATTACCCCGCCTCAGACCATATGTCGTTTTCAAAATTCGATTTGCAGAACATATCAATTTCTATAGTTCCGAAAGGCGATGGCGAACGGTTAAGCAAATATGTCAAAAACGGCTATAAAGCTGATTCTCTTAACGCACCTAAAGTTCTTAGCATAATACATACATTTGAAGACCGTTCAAAAAATGTCTCTCCGGCTTCGCTGAAAATGTCGTACGAATTCACAAAGACTTTGCTGATGTTATTGAATGAGTCGGGAAGGTAATACTTTTGTAGGGACGTTCGATTGAACGTCCCTACTTTCAGATAACAGCCGTTATAATTTTCTAAAAGCCTAATTATATCCCGCTCTCCATCAATTCCGCTTTCACTTCATAATGCTGTGACCGTGCATCGAACCGGGAAAGCAATGCTCTTGCTTTCGGTGGAACGACCGCGGCTTCGTAATCCTCACCTGCAAATACACGCACTGCATCAAGAGATTCGAACCACATAATCGTTATAAATTCTGTTTCAGCATCAAGATTCCTTCGAAACAGCTGTATACCTTTATAGCCGGCAATCTGACGGTTTTTTATGCCTGTAAAGATTTCACTCTTGAGAAGTGCTTCGTACGCATCTGCATTTGACGGTGAAGTGTATCCATGCCATATTCGACTGATCATAGTATAATCCCTTTTTATTTACAGAAAGCACCTGATAGGGCGGTAAGAATATTACCTGCATTTCTTGTCTAAAATAATGAATATACTATTTGCCATGCACCCCATATACCTGTTACTATTAAAGATTGATTAGTTGTGAGATCAAACGCCCAGCGTAAAGCAAACACTGCAATTCCTAAACTAATAACTAGAGAGAATATTCCAAGGAACAAAAAAAGAATTCCACTCAAGATTCCTAAGCCAATTGGCAACCCGAAAAGAATTGAAATATCTGGTTTATTTTGCCCCTTCGTAACAATTAGTATTATAATTCCAAGAATAAGTGCATTCAAAATAATATTGAGTAGCATTTGCTTTCTCCGTAATAATAAGACATTTATATTTATTGTTTATTATTCTTGCCGACTAATGACTGGCGCATCCGCCAAAAATATGGCGGATAAATAAGCTACGCCAACTTGCCCGCCATGCTTTCGCGTTTTTTGCATCCGCCGCTTTTTGGCGGAATCTTTTGGCGGGTGATTATTTTCAATATGCACAAAATAAAAAGAATTCATTCTGATAACCAAATTACTTCAATCTGTCATAATCGATAGTAGTATAAATCTATCGATTATTTCATTCACAGGACCGTCAGAAGGCCAATAACCACCGGTCATAATAAATACCACATTATATTTTGGGAAAACTGCTACACACTGACAACCCATTCCTGGTCGAAAGAAATAATTAACAGACTTATTGTTTATTTTCGTAGTTCTTTGAAACCATTGATAACCGTAACTTAGCTTTCCCCATTCTTCAGTAACAAATGGAACATCAATGTATTTTATCGAGCTTTTTTCGATCCAATTTTTAGAAATAATTTGTTTATTTTTCCATTTTCCATGGTTTAAAAATAAATAACCCAATTTAGCAAAATCTCTGGGACGTATTTCAAGCATTCCCCAAGCGTTAACAATATCGGTATCAATCAATTCCCATTTATAATTTTCAATTCTCAATTCTTCAAATAAATACTTTGCAGCAAACTTATCCATCCGCAATCCAGTGGCGTTTTTAATTATTTCACCCAGTAATACCAAATCTCCTGCACTATAATACCACTTTGTTCCAGGCACTGCAATACAAGGTTTTGACAGGATAAATTCTATTAAATCATCAGCAGGCAATGCAATTTTATGTTCCAAGTCTTCTTTAGAATTTAAAACTTTCGCCAGTAATTTTACCAAATCATTTGAAGGGCCTTTAGGTTCATCTAATTCATTCCACTTTAATCCTGAGGTACAGGTCAGAAGATGCTCTATGGTTATTTTCTGTTTCATACTATCACTTGACTCAATATATTTAGGGAAATATTTATATATTGGTTCATCAATTGATACAATAAATCCCTTCTCCATCGCTATCCCTATTAAGAGAGATGTAAATACTTTTGTAGCAGAATGAATATTATGAATTGAATCAATTCCGTAATCAACAACTCCTGCATCAAATGTCGGTGATGAAGGTGACCAATATTTATATTTATTACCGCTATAATATTTTTCAAATATAAGTTTGTTATTTTTAACGATCAAAATACTATGTATTTTATTATATTATTTATTCTCAATTTTTTTGATCAACATAAAAAGTGAATCAACTTTAACGTTACTATCATATATATTTTCAACCTCCCAATCATTTTCAATCCTCATTGGAATTTCATATTTAAACTCTTGAGCATTTATTAAGTTAAGTGATCCAAATATCGTAATAATCAATAATACTATTCTTAAAATTCTCATATTCTCATCCCTTCTTTTCTGTTTATAAGTTTTGCCTTCAAATAATTAAATATTTATAAGAGTGCTGAATTCATCTTACCTGAAAGATATAACGATGACAGTTAAGTCCATGGTACTTATAGCGCCACGGACTGCGCTACTGATAATTTACAAATTTTGTATTTAATTATTTAAGAAATAGAGATCACTTCGGGAACCTGGTTAGGCAATTTGGTTTGCTGTCTCACTTAAAATAATGTTGTATGAATATGATCATTAATCCCGTTCTTATCTGATTAAATCCGTAATATTATCAGTTTAGATAAAAATAAACATATTGGAACCATTGGAGCGAATAGTTTTAGTTCGGGAATAACGATAACCAATCTGTCCTTTTTTTTATTATTCTATAGCCACCTACTTCCATTTTTATTGTTTCATATTTTACTAGTATTTTGGAATATCTAGGATCTTGAGAATTTGTAAATGAATATTCGAACGTCTCTCGCGAGGTAGAGTGCTGATCTATGCCACCAGAGATAATCCCAGGCACGCCATCATATGTAAGCACTAAACTGTCGCTTCTATTCACATCCGGCTTGAAAATAATCTCAGTTATTGAGCAATAGTATTCGAGGGATATTTTAACAGCAAATGTGACTTCTTCATTTGGTTTCGGTTCTTTTTCACTTGCCTGGACAGTCAAATCATCCTTCTTAATCAGTTGATGGAATCCAAACTGACTGCTAAATAAATCAATAATAATGATAATCCACAGGCATGTGATTCAAACAACTAAACTCCGCTTCGGGATACTGTTTGAAGGATTGAGGAATTTTATACCTATGGAGAGTATGAAAAATGGTAATGCTACAAGAAGAGCTATAGAGGAAATGTAAAAGTATCCCCACTCGTCCGCTTGAAATGCCCAAATTCCCCATCTTATTAATAGATATGAGACAATTGCCCAGATTAAAATTGTTTTAAATTGTGCATTTTCAAAAACATCATCATCTGCCATAGTAATCTCTCTTGTGCGATAATTGCCTAACGGATAGCAGCCCCCGTTAACGACACGGGGCAAGTAAGTCCCGATTCGACAGATTTAGCGCAGCTAAATCGTGGTCGAATCGAGGATCCCGTACAGCGGGACTGCGGCGCTGCAAATTCGCAACATGCACCCAACGAAACAAGTTTATACTGAAAACTAAATTAAACATTCCCCAACCAACGAGGTACTGAAAAGGTAATAATAAAAACCTAAATCCACCACCAGCCATGAATTTTGCAGTACGCTAATTGCGTCAGCTTGAGGTTTCCATCTTGACTCCGTCAAGAATCTTCATGCAATTGACAGATTTCGGTTCATAAAATATGTTTATACTTAAAATCATTAGTACTTAATTTAAGTTAAAATCGCCATTTTCTGCAATCTGTCATTAGTAGTGCCTGGTTAGAACACACGCGGTAGAATATTCTATTAACTAACAGATGCAGATATAAAGAGTGACATAAGAAAAATCTGTTATGCCAAGGAAGTAACCAATTGCACCGTGTATGCCCAGTTTTTATTTTTTTATATATCCAAACTTTATTAAAAATTCATCAGCTTTTAAATTTGCTTGTTTTTGAATCTCTTTATCTGGTTGTGGCCAACCATTATCACCTAAATAAGTAGGTGTAAATAAATGACCAACTTTATCATAAATCCATATTTCACAATAATTACCATTGGCAACCAATTTATCATGAAACAATTGAACACCGCTTAAAGGTGTTACCGTATCATCTCTCCCTTGAAGAATAATGGTCGGTGGTAATCCTTTTTTTACATGATCGACCGGAGAAAAGCTCAAAGGGTTTATATTTGCTCCATTTAAAAGTTCAGTGAACCAACCTTTCGTATTTGTTCCAGGTGATGTCAATAAAAGAGCATTTGGCGATGTGTTTATATTTTTATTCGACAATGAATCCGAAAAAATAGCAAGAGATGCGCATATTTGTCCACCTACCGACCAACCTGATACTGCAATTTTATTATCAATAATTTTTAGAGAATCTGCATTTTTTCGCAACCAAAACATTAAATCTTTTGCATCCTGAATTGCATCAATCGGTGTTATGTCTCTAAAGTTCGAGAGTCTGTATTGTGCTGCAATAGCAATCATGCCTTTACTGGCATAATACTTTGCATTCCCAAATGCCCAAGAAGGATTTCCCAGCACAAATCCTCCGCCATGAAAAATCACTATAGCTCCCCTTTTTTCCCCGCTTTTAATATTGTCGGGGTAAAAGATATGAGATGCTAACGTAAATCCATTTACTGATTTATATATTTTTACTATATGATCCTTCTCTGAATCTAAGCACGAGGTATATAATTTATTTATTTTAGTCTTGTAAACTTCAGTTTTGCAAATTGTGTTAAATTCTTTTATATACTTTTCACTGTTCAACAACCATGTATTTTGTATATGCTCATCTAAATATTCTGATAACCAATAGTCTAACAATGTCTGATTTTTAAAAATAGTGGGGAGAAACGAAAATAAAACATCCATCTTTTTAAGATTATAATGCTTTTGTTCACTGTTTTTATTGAGCATAATATCTGCATTATAGTCAGTCCATGCCTTACAGTACTTTTTATAGCTTTGTAAATCCATAAATTTAATGTCATCAATCGGTATTGAATTGAGGTACTTATAACATGCCTGACTTAGAATGACTTTTTCACCAGTAAATTTTTGATGGTAATCAGGATATTGAACTATTAAAGAGTTGAATCCGAAATTTACATCGGCTTTGAAGAGTTTAATAAAATCGCCTGAAATATTCTTATTTTCATCTTGATATGAAGCAAGAGGATTTAAATAAAGCCCTTTTAACGAATCAATAATTGAAATGAATTTTAATTCATTTTGGGAATGAATTCGAATCCAGTTTTTGTTAATAAAATCATCCGTTTCAGATGACAACAAAATTATTTTCTTTAAATAACTATTTGAAAGATCGTCTTTATAAATCAAACTTGATAAATCACCTGATTTAAACTTAAGTTCGACTGTCTTACCCGGTTCCAAGTAAATCGCCCACTTCATTTTGTCATAGCTTACATCAAAAAAGTTGGGCAATTCAATTTTGGTTGTAAATTTAAAGCATCCATTCTCCGAGATCGGAACAGTATTATCTCCAATTTTTATAATTTTATCGGTCGCATTAAGAATTGTACCCCTTATTTTTACGCTATCTAATTCTTGTGAAATAGTTAGCTGTGCTAAAGTAATAAGTAAAATATTAACAATGATCTTTTTCATAATTGTAATTAATATAGTTAATACTATAGGTGAATTATTTTCCGGTTTTCTGCATCCTTAAAATGAAATTAATAAATTCTAAAGTCATGAGATACAAAGAACATAATAATAAAAACGTACACCCACCACCAGCCATGAATTTTGCAGTACGCTAATTGCGTCAGCTTGATGTGCTGGTTAGGCGGCAACAACTATTTCTTTTTGATTAAAGAATGGTTATCCAGATATTCGTTTATTGTATTAAGAATCTTTCGACCACATCCGACTGCCATCGTTGGAAAAGATTCGCTGACTTCTGCACCGACTATTTTTACTTTTTTCATTGCAGGAATGTCAAATGCTTTTTTAATTTCTCTCAACTCCTCAATCGTTAACTTAGATTGATAAAGTTCAATAACTGTATCGAGAAATGCTGATTTAGCATTAACATGTACTCGAACATCATCCCATACAGAATCTGATAAATCCGGATGAGAAGATTTTGCGTATTGGACTTGACGCTCAAAGAATGCTTCAGAAGCGGTCTTTAATTCATCACCTAGAATACATTCTAAGATTATTTCTCGCTTTTCCTTGTCTACATTGTTTAGTGTATAGCTAAATGAAGGTATAAACAATAATAACAGCCAAATTGATTTCATTTCTTTGCCTTTCCTTTTATGTCATTGCATGTGGTTGCCGCCTAACTATGATTAGACTGCGACCCGCAGCCTAACATGTGTTTTTTGTGTATTAGACTGCATATTGCAGCCTAACATGATGAATTTGTGTGATA
>CAZYAM010000080.1:0-13218 GCA_964645575.1 uncultured Ignavibacteriaceae bacterium | reverse complement strand
TAATGGAAATTGCTTAATGCCGGAGTGGGGAAGAACTGTGAATAGTAAATAGTTAACAGTTAACTGTAAAGAACCGTAAGGGCTTGGTTTTACCGGCTGTTTTATCGAACAGGCATCAAGCCCGTGATCAAAAAATGGTGAAAGATAGAATGACTCTTTTATTCATGGAGATCAGGTCTGGGTTCGAGCCTGATATCGAGTCTAATCAGTCTGTCCGGTTTTACTTTAATGTCAGGAATATCTCTTTGAAAATAGCCCACACAAAAAACCTGCAACATGTATGTCCCAGGTTCAATATCGATAAATTCAAACTGTCCGTAAAGATCCGTTACGGCTCGTATAGGCTTTGCATGTGCCACTACATTTGCTCCTCTTACGGGCTCGTCGGTATCGCCATCAATAATCCTGCCTGCAATAATACAGCTTCCGTGCAATGCGAGGCTGTCTTTCACGGTCAAGCTGTCCTTTACACTTGAATAATATCCCGTGCATCCTGTCAGGAGTAAAGAAAGAAAGAAAAACGCAATAGAAGCGAGTATAATTTCCTTTTTCATAGTATTCCTTTTCTCAATGGATATAGCTGATGATTTTATTTTCCTGAATAGAATTATGAATTATTTTTGTTGTTTCGGTTTTAACTCCGGATTGTTCGCCAAGTCTTATTATTGTACCTCCAAAAATATCCCGTTCATCCTGTTTATCTTTATTCTCATAATCTCTTTGAAAGGATGTTTTTGTCTCGAACAAAAACTTCTTCGCTCTCATATATGAATCATCGATTATTGTCGGGGGCAGCTGTATTCTTCTTTTCAACGCTATTTAATAAATTTCCGTCATTATTGCTTTTACGTACCTGCTTAATTCATCGGATGCCAATACCCGTCCTATTGTCATATTGTGATTAACCACAACCATACTGAATGGTGCTATAAATATAAATTTACTCCAGATTTCAATATATGGATTATCAGTCCATTTATACTTGATATTCGCTTTTTTAAATAGCTCGAATAGTACAGGATTTACATAATCTTTATTCGGATCTTTTCCCATATGAATTATACAAGCGCCTCCCCGCTGTGTGATTTTCCCGGATTTTTCAATATGAGTTCCGATTATTGCAATATTCATTATTTTTAAAAATCCTCTTTATTTCAGCAAAATCATTCTTTTTGTTTCGGTATACGATCCAGCCTGCCCGCCGGTTTGTTGGCGGGCCTGCAGACGATAAAAATACACACCGCTTGGGAAATCCTCCGCGTTCCATTCAACAGTATGTTCTCCAGCAGATTGCATTTCATTTATCAATGTTGCGACTTCTCGCCCGAGTAAATCGTAAACCTTCAAAACTATTTTGCTATTCACTGTTAACTTATAACTTATCACTGTCGTCGGATTAAATGGATTCGGATAGTTTTGTTCCAGCTTAAATGATTTCGGCGGTTTTGCACTATTTTTTTCAACGGAAGTAAAAATATTTACTGAAATATTTTCAAATACTGGATCAGCCGGCAAAATGCCGGACTTGGGTTTGAAAGCCACTTCAAGATAAAGGTCGTCCGGCCTGAATATTACGATTTGCTGATTACCGCTATTATAAATATCTCCGCTTGATTGGCTGCCGGGGCCGTTATCGTTATCAAAGGATGCAATCAGTTTCAATTCATCTAACGTTACAGTTTCACCGTAATTCTGCAGCTGTGTCTTTAAGCTGGTCCATCTATTTGTGTTATACGATGCCCCCGTGTGATTATCGTGATTGCCCAGCAAAAGGAATGAATTAACCGTTGCGATTGCGTCAGTATATCCCCATGTAATCCCGGGATTTAAGGCAGAGGTGTCGCTTCTCAATGTTCTGCGTATATTCGTGCCGGTTCCGGAAAAGTTATTCTCCAGTACTTTTGATGTTTGATTATCGGATAAGAGAATCAGATGATTAAAAGAATAATTTCTTGATGGGTCCGTTACATAATCAGCCACTTCCGTCAACGTTGTGCAATTTTCCAGTGCGTACCTCAAATCGGTCGTATACGAAAATTTATTCATTGAGGAATAGGTCGCACCTGTGGGAGAATCCAGAATGCCTGCAAAAATTCCTTCGTCGTTAAAGCCGGTAATAATACCCATCTAACCGAGGTAGCCGATGGAGTAAATTGATTTGCTGCCGTTGTGAATCGATGTGACTGATTGAACCTGTGCGAGCTGGTGATCTGCCCCGTCATACCAATCCAATATTCTTGCGGTCATGGTATTGCCTGTTGCTGATCGTGATCCAAAAACCGAAATACCTGAACATTGAGTTGCACGATACACATCCGTGAGGAGCTGCATCGTATATAGTTCATCCTTTGATAATTTATTATCGCCCATACTATTGATATTCCCGCCGCTTAACTGAGAAGCCATTCCATCTATTTCATCTTGATATTCCTGAGGAATTTGCGGTTTTATATCCGCCATACGGCTTAAGAAAGCATCATAATCACTTTGACTGGCAACGATCTCGGCAATATAGGAATCGAACAATTGTTCAAAATCCGGTTTCGCTATTAATATTTTTTGCATAAGCAAAATCCCCATATTATAATGACTTATGCCGGAAGTGTAGTTCATAGTAACTTCGTAATAGTTACCATGATTGACTATTTGTACTGTCGAATCCTGTGCCAGGAGTGAAGTATGAATACATGTAAAAATACATGTACAGAAAATAATCGGAATAATGAGATTAAGATGTTTTTTCATTTTATTCTCCTTGAACATTTGTATAACCTGCGGGCTTCTTCATTGTTGTATCGCCTTAAAACATTAGAAAGGACGATTGTAACTGACTGTATGGTAAACAGTAGGAATTTTCAAAAAGAGAAGCAAGGGGTGGGGCCAAGAAGCCAATGAGCCGTGGAGCAGATGAGCCTTTAAGCCAATAAGCCTATGAGTAGAAGAGCAACTGAGAAGTGAAGAATGAATTGTGAACAGCGAAGAGTCGTAGGGGCTTGATTTTTACCCGCCGTCTTATTGGGCGGGTATCAAGCCCGTGAACAGGAGTAAAGCGAATTCGCCCTCAAATCTCAAGAAAGCGAGGGAAAAGAGTATTATTAAGAATTCGGTTATGCCCGGATTTTAAATAAAAACGCAAACTGAAGTTTGCAATTACCCTTATTTCATAAATATTTCAGAAGTCTGTTAAAACAAATAGAAGGAGGGATAAAAGCGCCGTTAATTTATAAATACGATTTTGCAATTCATAAATCTATTGTAGGTCTTGATCAATTTTCTGCTGGATTTATTTTTTATTAAAAGGCCGGCAATGGCTTCCCAAAGAAATACCCACGATCCGATCGAGATTCCTTCCAAAACGGTTCTTATAAATACTCTGTTTATATTCAAATCCGATGAATCAAACCAGAAAGTGAACGATGCTAAAACCAGGAAGGTAAAAATATAGAATATAGAGTTGTTGATAATTTTCCTGTTTTCGTTTTTATAATACTCATACATATATAAGAAATTATTAATAAGGCCTTTTTTTGTACGCTCTTCCAAATCAATGTCTTTTTTTTCTTCAAGTATTTTTATTTCAAGAATAATGTTATTTTTAAACGATATATCGTCTGAACAGTCTTCCAAATAGTTGATGACATTTTGGTCGATATCGCGTTTCCTGATCGGATAGGGATCGTAATTATTGAAGATATTCAAGTACCTTTTTATAGATAGTTTGATAATAAAAGCATTGGATGCTTTATCAAAATCATAAAGTGAATTGATAATTTTAAGCATATAAACCTCTATGAAGATAAAAACTAAAGATGGTTTTATTCTTTAAGTCTAAGCATTAGTACATCGTGAGGCAGAATTGTTTCGGAAATATTTTTTCCTGTCGTACCGATATTTTTCCCCGTCCATAAATTCCTGATTTTGTATTTTGTTTCTGCCGGATTCATTTTTCGCTTTGAAAAGTCGTCTGTAATGATATTCTTCGACCAGTCGAATTTGATTTTTTGCGGTTTTATCGAGCGGTTCAGGAAACAAATCGCCCAATTGCCATGCGTCAAAGGTTTCGCCCATATTTCGATACTGTCCTTTATGTCATATCTGAAGCCCTGAATTCCAAGCGAATCCTGGTTTACTGCAATGACTTCGCGGTTTGTTAGAATTTTTTTGTTTCGTTTTTCATATGTCTGATGTCGTTCCCTGCAATCAACGGTGAAGCCAGCATGCACCACATGGAAAAATGTGCCCGATCTTCTTCGGTTGTCATTCCGTTCCCAACTTCCATCATATCGAAATCATTCCAGTGGTCAGGACCCGCATATGTTCTGATGCTGTCTCTCATGTAAACAATACGCATCACTCCCCAATCCGAGTAAGTGCCGTGATTGACTTCGCAGTCGAAGCAAGTGGCTATGTCTCCGCTGATTCGCCACATGTGGCCGATATCTTTTCCCCAGAGCCAGGGACTGTTGTTCCCCCATTCGCACATGTCGAATACAACCGGCCTTTTCGCGGCGAAGAGAGCATCGCGCATGGTCGTGTATGCCCAAAATGCATTCAGACTATCGGTACTGCACCAATCGTATTTTAAAAAATCCACGCCCCACTTTGCATATGTCAAGGCATCCTGATATTCATGTCCGCGGCTTCCGAGATAATGTGCACAGGTAGAATCGCCCGCATCTGAATAAATACCGAATTTCAGGCCTTTGGAATGTATATAATCCGCAAGTGCTTTCATGCCGGATGGAAATTTTACTGGGTCAGGATATACGAATCCGAGACTGTCACGTCCGTCTTGCCAGCAGTCATCGATAATGACGTACGTATATCCTGCATCTTTCATTCCGCTCGATACAATCGCATCTGCGGCTTCACGAATTTTGTTCTCGTGGATGTCGCACCTGAATGTGTTCCAGCTGTTCCATCCCATCGGGGGAGTTAATGCTAAATCATGGAATTTTTGACTGTAAGCGCTAAACGAATAAAAAAGTGCGAGGATTATATATGTTTTTCTCATTCTAATTCTTTCAGTTTATGTTTAAATTAGTAACAGTACTTGAAAATTGTAGTGAGTTTTGTATAGAGAAGCAAGGAAAGCTGGTGAGTAAATTAGCATATGAGATAATGAACTTATAAGTCTGTGAGTCTATGAGCCTGTGAGCAGATGGGCTGCGGAGTTGATGAGCTGATAAGTCTAATTTTATTGGAGAATATTAGTATTACTTTTTATGTCCTCGTTGTGTGAATTCTTTTCCCACTCTAAAAATTTTTTGAGGTCCTTGGATATTGAGTATATCACGAAACCTATGACCGAAGAATCATCGATATATCCAAAAAAGGGAATAAGATCGGGAATAAGATCGAAGGGATTGACAAAATATATAACCGCGGCAAGCGCGAGAATAATTGTCTGCCAGGGGACATCTCGATAGCGGCCGGATATATAGGCGCGAATGAGGCGGAAAAGAGCCGTTAAATCACCCCAGACTTTTTTCAAAAGAGATTTGTTTTCATCAGCCCTGGAAATTGCTTTGTTGAGAAGTGAGGTAACTTTGGATATGTCTTTTATCAATGATTCTGCCTTTAATCTGGCTGATTTGAAGCCGGCAGGTTCTTTTGTGTGAATTGTGTTTTCCAAAAAGTTCCTCCTTTCAGGTTCTCATGTTCTCATCTTCTATTCCTTTAGCCATGCGCCAAGTATTGCATTGCCGATAATATTGCAATTGGCTTGAGTTTCATGATCCGGATGATCTCTTGATATCCAAGATACAAGCAGTTACTGTATTCCATATCATTGCTATTTGCTCTGCAGCAAGTATAGAGTTTGTTTTTATCAAAAACAAGGCAAAGGTCCGAGAGTTTTGGTCAATTATCTCTGTATATCGACTTTAAACGTAATGTTGAGTTTTAGAATAACAAACGATAAATTGAAATGAAAAGCATTTTAATATAACTCCGGCCTTTAATAACTTGAGGAACAATACAGTCATGCGATTTTCCATAATATTGCTTATTGGTACAGTGTCTGTTCGTCTTCTTTCTTCTGAATTGATAAATAGGAATTATGACCGTATCTACCTGGTAGGTATGATGAATCGGTATCTTACATCTCTCGTTGCCCATAATCCGTCGGGTCTGCCGCTTGCCAGAAATGTGAAGTATACAGAAAATGGTCAAAGACTTAAACTCGGCAACGGTATGTGGGGACCTGTGAGCGGACTCGGTACATATAAACTTTATTTTGCAGATACAGTGGCCGGTCAAATCGGGTACTTTGGCGTTGTGGAAGAAAAAGGGCTGAGACAATAAAAAACACATTATTATCTGCTTTCTTTTTATGTTCCGGTTCGTTCACAACAAGATCCTCCTTCTTGTACAACAGAAGAGAAAAGCAACGGAGTTTATATCCTCCTCAAAAAATGTATGTATTAATTTACTAATTTTGTGAATTATCGAAGATTATTTGCGCTGAGGTTCATTAGCTCTTGCTTTGACAATTCTTTTCCATAAGTCGACTGATATATTGGTAGGCCATATATAGCTGAGACAGACTCTAAATCGCTTATCATTAGAAGCAAGCTCTTCAATTCGATCCATAATAAACATCCCGTTCTTTTTCAATAGACTTTCAAGCGGACCTGTTCCGATGGAACTCAAATGAACATTAGATGAAGATTTCTCATAGAGGGAACAAACGACGTTATAGGCATATTCGATAAATTCGTCTTTGATGATACTATTTATCTTTTCCCATGCCCAGAGTGTTTCTTGATATCTTAACCAATTATGTGCAATACGATCCATATCGCTTTCGGTAAAAGAGGCGGCATCTTTCGATCCCAGAGGAATCGGAGTTGCATAAAGAGCTTCCGAGAGATCCGGAATTTGTTCCATTGCTCCTTCTGAAGGTGGTGCCGCATGTTTCACAGGAAATCCTGTTACATTCCTAAGACGTTCCAAAAGTTGTTTAGGAATACGGGTTTCAGGGTATGAGTGTATTCTTGCTAAACAAGCTTTAAAATGAGAGTTTTGTGCGGCCTGGGCTTCAATACAATCAATAAATTCTTCTCCATGATATATAATGAGACTTTTAAGGCAGTCAGAAAGAGCAGTAAGATGCATCTCGGATTCCGGCCGCTGTAAAACTTTAAAAATTATACACCATGTTTCTTCTGGATTGTTGAGTGGTAAGTCGCTGAATAAGTGTACATCCTTAGCAGCTTCACAATGTATGAGCCAAGAAGTAATGGTTCCATCTTTTCGGAGTGAATCTAACATGATATTTTTACACTTTGGGATACATTATCGTTATTAAAAAGACATCTGCATTGTAACTAACGACATAAATAATTACTTATGTCGTTTTTTCCCCCTTAAGAGAAATACACTACATATAGCATTTTTATGTCGGCATTATCTGCCGTAGTATCGCCAAGTTATATGTTTGCGTCCCTATCGAAGAGTAAAGAAGCTGATTCCCGAAACATCAAGGACGGGAATCACTAAAGTAAAGTCTAATATTTTTTAGGATGAGAATCAAGGGCAGTGTCTCAGTTTAAAAAAAATCTTTCAGTGGCGTCAGGTCCGGAGGAGCACCTTGTGCCTTTGAAGAATTTTTTTCCGCAATGGGCTGTTTTGTGTCATTCCCTGCCCGCCGGTTTACTATCCGCAGGAGAGCAGGCAGGCGTATAACGGGACTGTACTTTTGGACGGGCTTCCTGTGATTCTAAATATCGGTCAGGACGCCCTCCAAGCAGCAGTCGTCAGACCCGCCAAAAAACTGTCTGGTGAACTGCGACAGATTCGTCGAGCGGGTAAATAAGTCCTGACCGCACTAAACTGAGGCGCTACTGAATCAAGAGAAACAGGAAGTATTTTGCCGTTGACAGATTTAATTTTAGGTATGCGATGGAATCAGTTGTTCTATGACAAAGAATTTTACGTTACTAAATCGATATAAAAGAGGAGTCTATCAGAAGTGCAGATGACCAGGAGAATTTATGGTCTACGGCTCTTCAATTTGACATGTTTCTTAATCTGAGCAGCTAAGTTAACATCCTGTTATCAAAGATAAGAACTCTTTAGTAAAGTTACCTTCTGAGACACTGGAAACGGGGCCTGTCATGTAAATATTATTGCCTGCAATATCGACATTAATTTTACCACCCGGCATATGTACAGATATTTTATTGCCGGCAAGGCCTAATTTATTCGCTGCACAAGCCGCTGCACAGCTGCTGCTTCCGGAGGCTAAAGTATAACCTGCGCCTCTTTCCCATATCTCAATTCGAATGTTTTCTTTATCTAATATTTTTAAAAATTGGACATTAATTCGGTTTGGGAATAACGGATTATTTTCCACAAGCGGTCCGATAGATAAAGCCGCTTCTTTTGAAATATCATTCATTGGAATGACACAATGAGGATTGCCAATTGACAGGCATGTAATGTTATAATTTTTCCCGCCGATATTCAGCTTCTCGTTGATTACTTCTCTTTCAGCTCCGTTAACAGGTATTTTTGAGCTTGTAAAAGTGATTCCTCCCATATTGACTTTTATCAAAGATGCATCATCCTTAAGAACGCTTATTTCAACGTTCCCTCCGTCGGTTCTAAAAGAAAAATTGGATTTATTCACGTACTTTGATTCGACTAAATATCTGGAGAAAATTCTGACTCCATTTCCGCTTTTTTCTGCCAAACTGCCGTCAGGATTGTATATTTTTAAACAGATTGTTTTATCGGCAAATATTGGTCCGTATAGTATCCCGTCGGATCCAACGCCGAAGTTGCGGTCACATATGAGTTTTACATTTTCAGTAGTTAGTTTGATATCTGTTTTTTGGGGATCCATAACAATGTAATCGTTCCCGAGTCCATGATATTTATAATAATGCATTTAGATTTCTCCTGAGAATTTATGTTCTTTCCAACTTCAAAAACCTTTGAGTCTTATATCAAAATTTCAATTTCAGCTTTTTCATTCTGTTCTTCATTTCTTCAATAACTTTATTTTCCTTCTCAATAGAATCGGCTTCAAATGTTACGGAGAATCGAATGTAAGCTCCCGCGTCATCCCATGGAACGGTTGAGATTAAAGCTGATCGGATTAGAAAATCCGAAAACCCAGCCGCTGTTTTAAATTGTACGCCTTCTTCTGTACCGATCGGTGCAGGTACATAACAATAGAAGGATCCTTTAGGTTTTTTAGCTTTGAATCCTAATTCGCACAGTGCTTGCACCAGCAGATTAAATCTTCTCGAGTATTTATCAATAGTTGCTTGTGTGATCTCCAAATGATTGAACGCGTGTACTGCTGCTTTCTGGACAGCCCTGAATTGTCCTGAATCGGTATTATCTTTCACGGTTGCGTAAGCCTTGACCGCTTTAGGATTTCCGCATATGAATCCAATTCTCCAACCTGTCATGTTGAACGCTTTTGATAATGAATGGACTTCTACGCCGACATCCATAGCTCCATCAACAGATAAAAAGCTTAATGGTTTATATCCGTCATAAGTCAATGCACTATAGGCAGCATCGTGAATTACTACGATATTATAACGGTGCGCAAAGTCTACCGCGCGTTTAAAGAATTCCTGTGTAGCTGCAGCTCCGGTCGGATTATTAGGATAATTGAGATAGAGTAGTTTTGACTTTTTTAAGACACTATGTGAAATTGATTCCAAATCGGGAAGAAATGAATTGGACTCAAGAAGCGGAAGGTTAAATACCTCGCCGCCGAGATATTTTGTATAAGTTGCTGATACCGGATATCCGGGTACTGTAGTAAGAAGAATATCTCCCGGATTGATGAAGCAGATGGGAAGCAATGCAAGGACGGGCTTTGATCCTATTCCATGGATAATATTCTCCGCTGGATTTTCAATTTGTACTCCGTACGCATTTCGTAAATATTGAGCGGCAGCATGTTGAAATTCCGGGATACCATTATCTGCATACCAGCGGTTTTCAGGTTTTCCCGCTTCTTGCGATAGGATTTGTACTACAAGAGGATCTGCCGGCCAATCGGGTTCTCCGACCCCCATATCGATAATTGGTATATCAGGATGTTCAATTTTTGCCGCGGCCTTAGCTCTTTTGATCAGTTCGAATTTATAAATCTGTGTTGACTTGCCAAAATTGACACCTCCAAGCCGTTCTGCGATCTTATCATCAAAAAAACTCATAAACACATCTTTCCTTTCAGCTTTCCATAAAGAATACCGTCGTTCTTATACCGTCTGATATGTGCAATGGAAGACGATAGCCGATTAACGAAATTACCCTCTTCCGATGGATTGAACTGTTAATATAATAGATGAAATCCCATATAATTGCAACAATCAAGTCGCAATTTATCAGGCGATAACGATAACCTCTATCGGCTGGAATAAAAAAAGGCCTGTGTCGACCATAATCAAGTAATGGACAGGAGCGAGTGTCGGAGTATTGTGGTACTGTGCATATGATCTCAGAGTCTTTCGGTTTTATGAATATTGCGATTAACAGTACAGGTTGCTATATTGAAAATACATAAGCACATTTTGGGGGTTGAAATGTTAAATAAAGCACTTATTGTTGATGATAGTATTGAATGCAGAATGCTCCTGGGGAAAATCCTAACCAAGGCGTTCGGCGCACAGATTATCCAGGCGGAACATGGAAAAGATGCGCTTAGAAAACTTGCCGTAGAGAAGCCGGATGTTGTTTTTCTAGATTACGAGATGCCGATTATGAATGGCAAGGAAACGCTAAAGGCAATCCGTTCTATCAAAGAATACCAGAATTTGCCAATTGTAATGGTTACTTCACATGATGAAATGACTCTTGTCCGAGAACTCCTTCCATATAGGATATCAGCATATCTTATAAAACCTATTTCGACTGATTATGTAGTGAAACGTCTCTCAATTATCTTCCCGAACTCCGTTGATACTCATTGAGCAGAAATTAGAAGACAATATATTCTAGAAAACATGAATATTGAATATGCAGCTATTGATTAAGCAAAATGCAGTAATAAATGCTTTATTTTTGTGAGAGATTCAATATACCGAAAATTTTGGCCGTTAATTGCCGACTTCACATAAAGTCATTCTTCGCCGTGTTTATTCAACGACTGCTGCTCATCATTCAATTTCAAACAGTAACTGGTAACATTTTCAATACACAGCGATCAGTCCGATTCAAAGCACGAATTATGGTTTAAAATCAGGACTTCATCCGTTAGGGATGTGCTTGAGACAATTAAGCTTAAGTTTATATGTATTACTTGAGATTTATTATAATTGGAGTTGACTAACAATTGAAGGCGTTATGTAGGGAGTTTTCTTTAATAGCTGTGATTTCTGAAAAAAAATGCCAATCCCCTTTGACTTCTCCAAATCAAATGTGTATCTTATTGGCGAAATTTTAATGTAATCAACATATAAAATGGTGAATGCTTTAAAATTCCTTTTTTTTCATTAATTATGGAATTTGATAATTCCAGATTTAGTAGGATTTTTACAAATAACAAGCGTAAATAATCAATAGGAGTGACAAGATGGATCGGTATCAAGAACTTTTGGATCTCGTAGCGACGTTTAAAACTGACTTCGAGAAATTTTACTTAAAGGAGAATAAATCGGCAGGTGTGCGTCTTCGAAAACATATGGCAAACCTGAAAAAGAAAGCGCAGGAGATTCGTAATGAGGTCCAAGAGGTAAAAGCAAAAATGGCTGAAGGAGCAGAACAATCTACACCACCACCTGCGGCATAGCGCAATGCGACTTAAATATTGCGGTGGTGATGAAAACACAGTATCTCACACTCAGAGGGAATCATTAACGGTCCAATTTCATTTCCACGGATAAAAAGAATCGATGAAGAAATATGTTCTGATTGGATTATTTGCCGGTGCAGCGATTTCTTTAGCACTATTTTATATAATGCGAAAGAAACAGGAAGGACTTGAATTTCATGATTTCGTAGAATCATCTGAGGTTGCGGATGACTTATTCGGAAGCGCTTTCAGTGAATTGCCGGATAAACCTTGATATAGTTTTTTTTGTGTGAAAAAGATGCTGGTGGATTGATTGACATTCGGGGACGTTTTAAATATATTCAACGAGAGTGAGAGACGAGTTGTTGATAAGCAAGTTTCAACATAGGGAAATAGTAATTTATTTCTAAAAATGCCGGATCTGGAAGAGCAGCGACGAAAAGTTGAGGAACTCAAGCGTAAGATTCTTGAGCAGAAGAAAAGAGAGGCAGCGAATGCTGCGTCTCTGCCTATCGACGATAAGCCTGTTGAAGAAGAAAAAAACCATGTTGAATTGGTTGAACATCAAGCAGAAGTTAAACGGCAGACAGAATTAGCGAGCAAGCGTTTGGTGGAAGAGACACGTCGTCGTGTTGTTGAAGAGAAATCCCGCCGCCAGCAAGAAGAAGAAAAGTTACACCGGCAGCAAGAAGAGGAGAAATTACGGCGGCAGCAAGAAGAAGAGAAATCCCGCAGGCTTCAAGAAGAAAGAAAACGGATTGACCTGCAAAAAGGCGTACAAACAACATCGACAGTACCGGTTGTATCCATTCAGGCATATGCTCAGGCACTTAAGCATGCCTGGTCAGACGGCGCATTAAGTAAGGATGAAAATGCCATCTTGGTCACGATTCGAAAAGCGATGGGAATTAGCGATCAGGAGAATGCAGATTTGGAACAAGAAGTGCAACTTGAGATCTATTTACAGGCTATTGTTGATAGTTGGAAAAGCGGATCCATCACTCCCCAAGATCTGGATCGTTTGGATATTCTGCGGGAACGGTTTAAAATCTCTGCCGAAGAGCATCTTAGGCTGGAGAAGCAAGTCCGACAAGAGATATTGCGTCAGCGATAAAATATTTTTCATTTCCCATAAATATATATTGACATTTGATGGATGAAATGGTATATTAAAACCTGCCCAATAAAGGCGGTTGGTTCCTTAAAGTAGAAATTTGAATGCCCATTGAAGATGGGCATTTTTATCGTAAGCCCGCAAGAGGCGAATAAGGATGTTCTTTGAAAAAGTGTGCACGACAAATGTCAATTTAGCTGGGTTTCAACCCTATTCGAAAAGTCAGACGACTCAGAGATTAGGTTATCAGACTTGAAATTGAGAATAAAAAAATTCTACAATGGAGAGTTTGATCCTGGCTCAGGACGAACGCTGGCGGCGTGCCTAACACATGCAAGTC
>CAZYAM010000079.1:0-13355 GCA_964645575.1 uncultured Ignavibacteriaceae bacterium | reverse complement strand
ACTCATATTTGACCAGTATATATAATGAATCACTCAAAAGAGGGTATTCATTTGACCTGCGGAAGATTGGCCGGACTAACGCACACACTTCAATAAAAGTAACTACCGGGCAGCTTAATTTCGAGATAGTTCACTTAAAGAAAAAACTTTGGAAGCGCGATAGAAAAAAGTGTTCGGAATTGAGAAAGACGCGGACTCCAAAATCACACCCACTGTTCCAAGTAGTCAAAGGAAAATTAGAAGATCGGGAAAAAATCAGCCGTGTTGCTTAAAAAATCGGGCAAGGGATATATTTAATAAATTACTGTCATTCTTCTTCAAATACTTCAGGATATAATTTTTTTGCACAATCCGGGCAAAGGCCGTGGCTGAGTGTCGCATCGGAGTGTTCCAGCAGATATTTTTCCAATTGATTCCAGTACCCCTGATCATCTCGAATTTTTTTACAGGATGAACAGATTGGAATAAGTCCGCTGAGTTTTTTCACCTTCGCCAGTGCATCCTGAAGTTCGTTAATCAGTTTTTCCCGTTCTTTTTCCGCCTGTTTGCGTTCTTGAATAAGTCGCCATTCACGCAAAGTACGCTCCACTGCATGAGGCATCGAATCAAATGCTTCCGGCGATTTTACGACGTAATCCATGGCTCCCGACTTCAGTGCCTGGACTGCTAATTCCTCCCCGCCATGCGAAGTAAGTATTACGATTGGAAAAAGATCTTTGTATTCCGGCACCAGAACTACGCCCTGCCCGTCCGGTAAACCATTATCGACCAACGCAATATTTGGCGCATGGCTTTCAATTTCTGTTTTAGCTTCCTTCAGATTTCGAGTAACTATTACTGAATACTCTTCAGTCGAATCGGCAAACGCACGACAGATCAACTCCGCATGGCCGGATTCATCTTCTACAAGCAAGACGCGCCGGTCGGAATCACTTTTGGACATTTAGTCCATCCTTTCTTTTTTACCAGGGACGTTTATTCCATGCCAGCCAGTAATATCCCAGGTCGCGTAAAAGACGCGAGAAATTATCAAAATTGACCGGTTTGGTCACATAGCTGTTTGCATGATATTCATACGCCTGAGCTAAATCTTTCTCGGCATCGGACGTTGTCAGCACGACAACCGGAATAGACTGCAGTGCCAAATCACGTTTAATTTGCTTTAACACTTCTAAACCGTCGACACGCGGCAGACGTAAATCCAGCAAAATGAGATCCGGACGAGGAAATTTTTTATGATCGGAATATGCGCCCCGCCGATATACATAATCGAGCGCTGTTTCACCGTCTTCGACATGGTAAATATGGTTGGCGACTTGAAATTCTTCCAGATTACGTTTAACCAGTTCTGCGTGATCCGGATTATCTTCTACCAGCAGTATCGTCATTGGTCTGCCAATCATTTTTCATTTTCCTTTCTTTTTGAATGATTTGATGAGAGTGTAAAACAAAACGTTGCACCAAAACCTTTGCCTTGTGATTCTACCCAGACTTTTCCGCCGTGAATTTCTATAATGCGGCGCACGAGGGCTAATCCGATACCGGTGCCATGTGTACCGGTATCAAGCTTATTAAACAATCCAAACACAGTCTGGTGATAATTCGGATCCACACCGACGCCGTTGTCCTGGACATATATCACCTGCTCTTCATTATCTTTCCGTGTACCAATTACAATACGCGGATTCGGCTGGTTGCCCATAAATTTGATTGCATTTTCTATTAAGTTTTGCAGCACTTGCGCCAAACGCCTCTGGTCGCCGTAAACCATCGGCAAATCCGGCTTAACTACCACTTCTACTTTGTTTTCAGCAATCATTCCGTCGAGCAAATTTACAACCTCTTGCGTCAATTTAACCAGATTTACATTCGACGGCGGATTCATAATACGCCCGACGCGGGAAAGCTCAAGAAGATTTCCGAGAAGTCCGCCCATTTTATCGGCAGCATCGGCAATCCTCCGCAGATCGTCTTCCAATCTTTGATGCCTGCCGGCGATAACGTCATGCAGCAGTGCACCTGCAAATCCTTTAATAGTAATAAGCGGGCTCTTCAAGTCGTGCGACACCGTATATGTAAAGCGTTCCAGCTCTGCATTTTTCTCCTCCAATTCCTTTTGCTTTTGTATTCGTTCGGTAACGTCTTCAAATACCGTTGCAAAAGTGCCCTGCTTCGGTGAAACAACGCCGATACGGAAGTATCTTCCCAAAGGTAAAAAATACGTTTCAAATGTATACGGCTCTCCGGTACGCGCCACACGTTCAAATTGTTCAAAGTACGGCGGTTTCTCGGTGCCGTAGAGAACACTCGCCAACAATCCTTTTGCTTTCTTCTGGAGAAGTCCTGTGTGCTTTTCATATGACGGATTAATATCCAGAATGCGGTAATCAACCGCTTTACCGCTTTCATCATAGATCATTTCATGTAATGCAACTCCTTCCGTTAAATTTTCGAACAACGTACGAAATTTATTTTCACTCTCGCCGAGATTAGCCAATAATTTTTCGCGCTCTTTTTGCAGCAGTTTCCATTCCGTGATATCGCGTGCAAACGTACAAACCAACTGCCTTCCGCCGAATGACACGGTGTTTGCTGAAATAACAACATCGATAATGGAGCCATTTTTTCTTTGAAACCGCCATTCGGTCGAGATTGGTTGACGGGTTGCAATAATGGCCGTTATGTTTTTCTTAATTTCCTCAACAGGTGCGACGACAATTTTTTCAACCGGGAGCAAATTCGATTCTTCCTGCGAATATCCCAGCATTTCATGAAAAGCATGATTTGAGTTTATGACACGCATTGACTCGGGGTCGGTGATGTAAATCGCGTCGGCAGATTGTTCCACAACAGCACGAAAACGCTCTTCACTCTGACGCGTCTCTTCTTCAGCCTGTCTGCTTTTGATTTCCGCAAGCTTGCGTTCTGTAATATCTCTGCTTATCCCGACAATACCTATTATCTTTTCGTTATTATCTCTAATAGGAACTTTCGTTGTAAGATGCCAGTTGATTCTTCCAGTTTTCGACTTTATGACTTCTTCTTCGCGATTAATAAGCGGTTCACCCGTTTCGACGATTTTCTGTTCGTCTGCGGTGAATCGTCTTGCAAACGGCTCCGGAAAAAAATCATATGCAGTCTTGCCGGATGTATCATCTTGTTTCGACAGGCCCAGCGAATGCAAATGAACGATATTATTAATGATATAACGGCCTATATTGTCTTTAACATATACCTTGTCGGGCAAGTTGTCGATCAGCGTACGAAGAAGATTTCGTTCCCGCGCAACCATCTCTTTTGTTCTTTTTCGCAACAAACCGGCGACCTTATGCCGGCCTGCATCAGCATCTAAATCAATATCAAAAAGAAGTGAACTAATTCTCAACTCACCGAATCTTCCCGTTACCCAGCCGATGACGACAGCGATAATACCGCTAACGATAATAAATACGAATTCCAGGTAGCCATTCTGAAAAGTAAATCCGTGCAAAAAGAAGTTTATTAGACCGACAATCAATCCAGCCAGAATTCCGCCTTTTGCTCCCAATGCCCAAGCTGATAGAACTACCGGAATCAGGACTATGATACCTCCGGTCTCACCCATTTGTTCATGAATACGAGAAAATGTGAAGACATATGAAACGATCATTACAATCGCAAGAACGACCATAACTATTTGCAGAGTAGAATTGCGAAGACCGGCCTCTTTTTTAGTGCTTTTCGGCATTCACTCAAATCCTTTTCGCTTCCTCGTGCACCTTGCTTTCATAGCTCCTTCAATCATGAAAACTGTTTCGCCGCTTTTATTGTATTTTTCAGAAGCATTGCAATAGTCATAAGGCCGACACCGCCGGGAACCGGGGTAATTGCTTTTGCAATTTTCGACGCAGATTCAAAATGTACATCACCGACAATTCGATATCCTTTCTGTACCGAAGCATCTTCCACACGATTGATCCCGACATCAATGACGACAGCTCCTTCCTTCAGCATTGCACCGGTTATAAATTCCGGTTTGCCGATAGCAGCAATCAGAATATCTGCAGACTTGATATAGGACGTAAGATCAGAAGCACCTGTATGCGCAACAGTGACCACAGCATTTGCACCTGCTTGTTTCTGAAGAAGAATGTTCGCCACCGGTTTACCGACAATATTGCTCCGGCCGACAACAACCACATGCTTTCCTGCCGGATCATTTCCGCTGCGAATGAGCAGTTCCTGTATTCCGGCCGGTGTGCATGATTTGAAAGTATCCTGGCCAATCACCAGCTTCCCGATGTTAATCGGATGGAATCCGTCGACATCTTTTCGCGGGTCGATTGCCCTAATTACTTCTTCCTCGCTGATGTGTTTCGGAAGCGGCAGCTGCACGAGAAGTCCATGTACGTTCGGATCGTCATTAAATCCTGCAATCTTTTCGAGCAGCAAATATTCCGGTGTGTCTACCGGCATTCGTTCTGTAACAGAATAGATGCCCGCTTCTTCACATGCCTTTCCTTTAGACCGGACGTACGATTGAGAGGCAGGATTTTCACCCACAAGGATAAACGCCAGTCCGGGAACAATCCCTTTCGTTGAACGCATACGAACAACGTCCTGTTTAACTTCGCGCTTTATATCTTCAGCTATTTTCTTTCCGTCAATAATTTCAGCCATAAGAATTTCTCCGCTTCAACCGGTTCAACACAGATTTAGTTTACCTTTTTTATATTATCACAATCTATCGTAATAAACGGTACTCTCATATCAAATCCTGGATCCCTTTCCGTTATACGATTAATTTTATCTTCGATCCGGCTGAAGACTTCATCCTGAAAATTTAAGGGTACAATTTCTTTCCAGGCTTCCATAAACGCCAGTTTTATAAAAAAATGATTAAACATTGATGTGCCATCCGAAAAATGATAAGCAAATTCATCTTCATCAATTGCACGAATCAAAAAACCTTTTGCACTCAGCAGATCTTTGAACTCCGAGATCGGCCTGCGCTTGGAATAGATATGAGCATTTATCCTCCCTTCACATTCCAGCAATCCGCGCTCTTTCAGTGCTTCACGAAACACATTATAAAATTTTGCAAATGTCGTATCCGTGTTGAATGTAAAAACAAACTGAGCGGATATCTTAGAAACACGATTGCATTCTGCCAGTACTTTATTTAAATCCTGAATATTATTCAAACCGTTATTTGAAACAATTAAATCAAAAAAATCGTCTTTAAAAGGCATCGCCTCGGCAACACCTTCTATCAATTCGGCATTTTGTACATCGGCGGATTTGAGTTTAAGTCGAGTACGTTCTATCGCGGCTTTCGACGGATCTATACCGTAAACTTTTGATGAACGGCCGAGACGCATTGCAATTTCCACAAGCGGAAATCCATATCCGAAACCAATATCGAGAACATTAATATTTTTTTTATACCGTACTTTATCCAATAATTTCATACCAAATGGAGCAGACCAGAGAGGCAAATTATCTATGACGGAAATACAGTTTGGATCATTGAGATCGTATTGAGCCCGCAGATATTGTGTCATTTTAATCGTTTCATAGATCGTATTTTTACCGCCACTTGAATATGCACTATTGAAAACTCGGGAAAATCACTTGCTCAATTTTTGTTGCTTTCCCTGTATCAGCATCCACCTGGATATAAACAGCGCACATTCGTACATCATGTTCAGCCAGTTCGAACTTGTATGGTGTTTGAAACAAGAACCGCCGAACTGCAATTTCCTTCTTCATTCCGATAACCGAGTCGTAAGGCCCGCTCATTCCAACATCGGTGATATATGCTGTACCTTTCGGAAGAATTCGCGCATCGGATGTCGGGATATGCGTATGCGTACCGACAATTGCGCTTGCACGTCCGTCAAGATGCCATGCAAGCGCCATTTTTTCCGCTGTTGCTTCAGCGTGCATATCGATGAGTACTGCTTTCGTTTCATTTGTAATTCTGCTCAATGCCCAATCCGCTGCCTTGAACGGATCGTCTATCGGCTGCATATAAGTCCGGCCCTGTAAATTTATAACGCCTATGCGTCCCTTCTCTTTTAAATCGTAGATTACAAAACCGCCGCCGGGATTCTCTTTAGGATAATTCAATGGGCGCAGGATATTTCGTTCTTTTGAAAGCAGCGATTTTGCCTGCCATCGATCCCACAAATGATTGCCGGTGGTAATGACATGAACTCCCAGGCCGAACAGCGTCCTTGCATCTGTCTCATCAATCCCTTTCCCATCCGTAACATTCTCACCATTGACAACACAGAAATCGACTTCGTATTTTTGAAAATATTGTTTCAATAATGAAGAGACAAGGGTCATTCCCGGTTTGCCGTTAATATCACCGACAAAGAATATATTTAACAATTTGGCCACCGGAATCTCGCTCTTTTATATTTCCTGTCTTATAAACTTTCTAATATACAAAAAATGTCTGTAGATGGAAAGCCGATCAAGCCAGCCCTAACACATGTTCATACACTTGTTTCGTTTTTTCTCCTACCTTTCTCCAGGTAAATTCTTTTCTGATGCGTTCGCGCAGCTCAGGATCTTTTTCTTTTCCTAACGCCGTCTGAATTCCTTTTACGATGTCTGCAACGGAGGTCGGATCGACATAAACGGCATTATTCCCGAAATAGTCTTTGGTTCCTCCGAACGGAGTAATAACAATTTTTGCACCGGCAAGTGCCGCCTCCAAAGCGGAAATGCCCGGTGTTTCAAACTGCGAAGGTAAGACAAATACATCACAGGCGCTGTATGCAGAAGCCAGAAGCATAGAATCATGCGGCAGTGTGTCGACAACCAATAAGCGCGGATTACGCTTAGCGCGTTCCAGGCATGCCCTTCCAGAAGACGTGTCTTCTATGCGTCCGATAATTGCTGCGGCATGGTTTATCTGCTCCAAAGCTTTAATGAGATGCAGTACATTTTTGCGTCCCGGCCCGATATGGCCGACGTTGAGTATGAAATTTTTAATTCCGTATTCCCGCTCAAAAAGCTCCGGTTTCGCCTGTGCGAAGCGCTCTTCCACGCCGTTCGGCACAACAGTAATTTTTTTTGGAGAAATTCGAAAAGCTTCTTCAAATAAATGTGCTTCATCAGTTGTATTCGGCATAAGGGCTTCCGCCCATTGACACATCTCCGCTATCAAACCGTAATCTGTCCAAAAGCCGCGGAAGAAACGGCTGACAAATTTATCCGCAGCAATAACGCTGCGTGTAACCTTTGCAGAGCGGCGTGTAAAAAACACAGGCGAGATCACGATTGGAAGGTTATGGGCTTTAAAGGCACGAGCCAGGTGATAAGTTGCCATATTTGCAGTGAAGATATGCACTAAATCGAATTCGTTCGGTTGAAACTCATGCCATGCATCGAAGAAAACAACGTCCACACCAAGGTTTTCCAATGCGTTCTTTGTTTGAACAGCCTGCGTTAAAACACCGCCGCGCATGACTGATGCCGCTTGATTTGAAGCGAACAAAACTCGCATAATTTTCCTCTAAAATATTTTTCGTCTGATAAAATTTGCTGCGGCATCAAAACCGCGAACAAGATGGATACGATAATTCAGCCGCCGCTCGCGCAAGTAATTATCGGGCATCACCCAGGGCGCAGGTTTCGAGCGCCATTGAACAGCTTTCATCACTATTTGCTTAGATATCGGGATAACGGCTTCGGTTCCATTCGGCCGCGTGATATGTACATACAACGACCGATCCCGTTGAACTCCGCGCATATGAACGTTTCCTTTTGTATATCTAAATTCAGGAATAGACGCAGTCCGCATCTTCCACCACCGCGCGTATTCATTCATCGTCGTAATCGGTACATGTCTCTGACGTACTTCATGGAATATCCAATTCAGAACCGTATGATGCCCGTCTTTTGGATGATGATAGAAAATCATCGGCTCTCGCGTTGCAAGCCGCTGTCGAATCGCATTTTCAAAATAACATATCATGCTTGCGTCGCAATAACCATGTCGTTTCAAACTACCGATGCAAATCGGGTGAACCGGAACCTGAAGTGTTCCTTCACTGTGCTCGAGCCGGGATATAGCCGGAACATTATCATAATCATACGAAAACTCCGATGAATATTCAAAACCGCACTTAACAATTGCACGGCCGAGTTCTTCGTTCCAGAAACCGTACGGAGCCGCAAAACCTTTAGCTTCAATTTTAGCATTATGCAGTAATGCCTGAGCTTTCTGTATATTCTGAATATTCCGCTCATAGCCCGGAAATATCTGATGCTCGTAACAGTGTATGCCTAACTCCTGTTTATGCATTTCCTTAAAAAGTTTCAACGACTTTTCCTGACTTTTCACATCGATGAACCATGTCGCAGAAATACCGTTTCGATGAATTACAGATGACAGATCTTGTATTTGATCGTCTGTTCCGTAATCCGTATCAATACGGAAGCAGAAAACTGATCGTTCCCCGTTTGGAAAGTGCCATAGATGCACATAGGGCAGTTTGCGCCGGTGATGGAGGAATTCAAGACAGCATGAAACAAGCTGCCGTACTTTTCCTTTCGAAACAAGTGAAACTGTTTCAAACGGCATCCGGTGCGCCGGAGAATAAAACGATTTAACCGCTGTGCGGCGATCAAATACTAATGAAGCCGGATCAAACGGAAGGGCGATAATAAGGTCTTTGGAAAGTGTTCCTATGCAAGCGCCTAAACTGCCCTTATTGGTTTTTAAATCATTTGCGTTCCATGCAAGCCGGCACTGTGTATGCACATCGATAATCCCTATCGATCGAAAGATTGAATCATCAATCGGGTAAAAATAATTCACATTCGTTGATTGAACAGTTGTCTGTCGAATTCTGGCGTGCACTTTTGTGGAACAAAGCACGGCTCCGCCCAGCGCGAGATACTGACGCAGCATTTCTGACTCGCGGTCGTTGATATCATCGCTCGCTACTGCTACACTGAATTCATCCGGAAGCAATGTATTCTTTACGACGGAATTAGGAATACCGATTTGCTGAAGCAGCAACTTCCATCCATCCTGTTGACCCAGTATTCCGATTTTCAAATGCATTAGAATCTCGCCATGAATGCTTTCACATCATTCCACACGACCACTCGAAGAAGAATCAAAAACATGCTGTAACTTACAACTCCTGCAAGAATCGCCCATATAAAACCGTATTGCAACACATGGGAAACGGCAACAGCCATCAATACGGCAGAGAGAACCACGCGCAGTATTTTTTTCGGCGGACGCAGCGGTGCCAATAAGCACATAGAACGATTCATAAGCACGACACTAAAACCTTCGGCAGCAACAACACCGAATGCCGCACCGATAGGACCGAAATAATACGCACCGGTACTTACGGCAATAAAATATGCAAGCGCAGTGACGCCCATGATTTTCCCGTAGGATTTCTCACCGCCCGCACCGATCAATCCGGAAGTTAATACCGTATGAATCATTGTCAGGAAAAAATACCATATAAACACTTGTAATACAAAGGCAGACAAACCGTATTCAGTTCCGAAAACAATTCCAATCATGTCATCTGCAACTAACATTCCTCCCACTGCAACAGGCAGGCCGATAATAATAATCCATCGTAAAGTATCACACAGCAGTTCCTGGAATTTTTCGGGCGACTCATGAAATTTACGCGCAGACGCCGGAAGCAGCAATAAAATAAGTATGCGATCACCCATCATAAGAGTATATACTAACTTACTCGCTGCACTATAAACGCCTACATCAGAAGATGTTTTAAGTATTCCGAGCACTATTATCGGATAGTTCACCATAAGCGTCGTAAGGATTATTCCAATTGCGAGTGGAGCAGATTGCTTGAATAGACGCAGCGACGGTGTAAGGCGAATACGGACATCATGAAATCTTTTACGAAATTGAGTATATAGAAGCATTGATGCAACGCATTCCCCGCATATACTTCCGACTGCGACCCATAAGATATCTCCGGCTTTTCTAACAAAGATAAGAATAACGGCAAGATAGACAGCCGATTGCATTACTCTTGCTGCACTGACAATTCCCATCGTCTCCTTTCCCTGGAAGAACCAGTCGACGAAAAAGACTTGGGGAAGAAGTGCCAATAAAAAGATAATAATGAGCCAGGCAATTGTTGTATTATGAACTCCGGTCATTACAATAAGAACAATAACAGCGATCACGAAAATAGTAGTGACCAACCTGCTGCCGATTACCTGTCCTACTACTTCAAGCGGCGCTCCCTGAGCAATTTTTTTCGTCCCGATCGTCGGAAAACCGGCCGCACTCAGAACCATGCCGTACGCCAGCACCGCAAATCCAAGATTAACAGCACCAAAATCTTCTTTCCCCAGTACACGGGCAAGATATGCTACGGCAATAAAACCGAACAGGCGGCGCCCGACATCCGCAGTAAAGAGTGAGAGAAAATTTTGTGAAAGTCGTTTCATTAAGACAACAGTTCAATTATCTGTATAAGTTCTTTTTCGCGTGTTTCTTTATCAAACCTCGATATAATTCGTTCGCGTGCGGCAAAATAAGTTTTTTCCGGCAGCTGTAAAGCCCGCGTAAGAGCCGGGGCAAGGTCATCAGCGCAGGGAGGAATGCATATTCCGACTTCTCCGAGAACTGATTTTGTTGCCCCGACATCCGTGGCAACAGGAATACAGCCGCAGAGCATCGCTTCACAAAGGACATTGGGCATTCCCTCATGCCGGGACGGCTGGCAATACACTTTTGCCCGCTGGTAATAAGGCAGTAAAAGTTTTCTATCCATCGAAGAAAGCAGCTCAACGTTAGAAGGAAGATCGAACAATTCCACAATATTTTTGGTCAAACCAATTATAGTAAATGAAACATGCGGCAGTGAGCGGGCAGCTTCAAATAATATATCGATTCCTTTGACGCGGAATCGCCTTTCATCATCGACATTTGCCACTGTTAAAACACAGTCAGTTTTCTTTATTTCGGGCATTTTCCAGAAATCGACATCATATCCTGTAGGCAGAATTTCAATATTTTTTCCATTATACCGGGCAAGAAGGCATGCTTTCTCTGCAAGACTTTTATCTACAGCCAGAATTTTATTTGCATTTCTAATGGCATATTTCACCAATAAAGCCTTCCATGGAACAAGCCATATCCCGTATTTTAGTTTTTCATCTTTAGCAACATCTACTCCGCCAATAACAAGCACAGAACGCCTGCCCAAAAGGCGCATAATTGCTACCGCAACAGATGCGTACGTAGAAGCGAACCAGCAAAAAACAATATCGGATCTGAAGCAAAGAAAAGCAATTTTAAAAATGTGAGAGATACCGGAACCAATCGAAATTTTTATTCTGTAGTATCTTTTCAGAATCTTTAAATCGTCTTGAATAAAAGGAGTAAAAAGAGTAGATATGAAAGCTATTCTTAAAGAACTCTGTGTCTGCATGTTTTAGTATTTCATCCGGATTGGCAAATGTTATCTATTCGTCAACCTGCACCTCGAACTTAACAATCCTGTATCCTTTCAATGTATCAATCACTCCAAAACCTACGCCTATAAACACGAAGATCATTCCTAAAAGAAATGCGCCGAGTATCATGTATCGAAGCATCAGAACGGCTGTGAAATAATCTATTCCAATAAACAGCGATGTTGCAACGAATAGGCCGATAGCAAGGAGATAACAGAACACAGAATTCCGAATCAGCCGGGCGCGGCCGAGAAGATCCGCAACCTGCCGTGCAACACTTACCATCCGCTGATTTTCTATAGGATAAAATTCCCGCTGTGATGCGTTAATCATAAGCTTGCGTTTTTCTTCCGTCAATGCACGGATACGATTGAGAACGCTTGTAAATTTATTGCTGATGCCGAGCAGCAGGAGGCCGCAGGCGCTAATCATAACACCGGGCGCGAGAATCAGCTGAATGACCTGGATAACTGAGGAACTCTCTGAAAAGTTGGAATTCATAAATTTCATCCTCGAGTTTTTAATACTCGTCATACATAATTTCACCCATAACAAACGGTTTCTCGTTCTTCTTTTCCAGAGCTGTAATGATTTTATCGGCATTCTTGCGGTCGACAATCATAATTAAACCGATGCCGAGATTGAATGTGCGGCGCATATCTTCTTCCGGAACTTTGCCGATACGCTGAATAAGGTCAAAGATAACCGGACGGTCCCAGGAATACCAATCAATACTGAGCCTGAGTTTCTTCGGCACTACACGCCTTGTATTTCCTTCAATACCGCCGCCGGTAATATGGGAAAGTCCATGAATGTTCCGTCCGATAGATTGCTGAATGAGCGGATAAATAGACGGCTGGTAGGATCGATGAACGGCAAGCAGTGCATCACCGACTGTTCTATTTAATTCATCGACATAGGTATTCAGTGAAAACTTGCTCAGCAGAACCTGCCGGGCAAGCGAATAACCGTTGGTGTGAAGTCCCGTCGACGGCAAACCAATAAGCACATCGCCTTTAACTACTTTTTTGCCGTTCAATATTTTCGTTTCATCAACAACTCCGACAATGGTGCCGGCGATATCGTAATCGTCTGTTCCGTACATTCCGGGCATTTCCGCTGTCTCGCCTCCGATGAGCGCGCATCCGTTTTCTTTGCAGGCTTTGACAAATCCAAGAACGACCTGTTCTGCTACAGCCGGCGAGAGTTTCCCTGTTGCATAGTAATCGAGGAAAAACAACGGTTTCGCGCCGCATGCAAGGATATCATTCACACAATGATTCACCAGGTCCTGTCCGACGGTATTGTGGCGGTTCATGGCAATCGCAATTTTCAGTTTCGTGCCTACTCCGTCAACACTCGAAACAAGAATGGGTTTTTTAATGCCTTTAAAATTCGCACGATAAAATGCGCCGAACATACCGATATCGGCAAGGACATTTCTATTAAACGTTGAGCGAATAGGTTTTTTAATGCGGTTGATAAGGTTTTCGCCTGCCTCTATATCAACGCCAGATTCTTTATATGTAGTCATGTAAGTTCCGTCTTTTTGGTTAAGGATTGGAATAAGATAGCTGATTTTTTTACTTTGAACAAGGACAGAAAGAGTCCACTTATAAAAAAAAGAGAATGAACTTATTCCGGCAGTTTTCTGCTGTCTCTTTCCAATTATTATCGAAAAAGCCGAATGGCTTCAATAATACAGATCAGACTATAGGGCATACATCCGCCTGATTCAACAATCATCTCATCTGCACTTCCCTGTCTCAACATGCATACACTTGCTACAATCCTGTAAAAAACATAGAGCCGGAAAACGCTGTTAATACCAAATAAAATTCAAATGTTATGTTATATCACAGCCAATTAAGAGGATAATTTGATATATT
>CAZYAM010000078.1:0-13449 GCA_964645575.1 uncultured Ignavibacteriaceae bacterium | reverse complement strand
TGCATTGCCAGTTGTAGTTTGCTTTCAGTTCTTTGAATTGATATTTTAAGTCCAGCAGCCCCTTTTGAAAGGCGGAGGATGTTTTAGTTGTAGTTTGCTTTCAGTTCTTTGAATTGATATTTTAAGTCCAGCTTCACATGAACTAAGTTATTGAAAATACGTGGGTTGCTGGAAAAACTCGCAACAAAAAAAGCGCAGAGTCTTACGCGCTTTTTTTGTTGCCAAACACAAATTCCTAATTCTAAAAGAATTCCAATTGCTGAGGAGGAGGTTTAACTTCTTCTTGAGTGCCGCCTTCAAACAATTCAATCATACCGAACTGCTTATCGGTTATTTGTAAAATTCCAACTTTTCCCTTTTTAGGAAGTAAATTTTTAACTCTCCGTTTGTGTAAGTCAGCCCCATCTCTGCTTATAGAGTGTCTTACATAAATAGAAAATTGAAACATCTGAAATCCGTCTTTTAACAGGTTGTCGCGGAATTTTGTAGCCATTTTTTGATCGGCTGGCGATGTAACAGGTAGGTCAAAAAAGACAAGGTTCCACATAACCCTATATTGATTAAACCGGGAATCCGGGATACTTGAGTATACGTCTTTCTTTTGCATAACAATCTGCCAAAGATTTTGTGGTTGTACTGAGGGCTAAAAAAAGAGGTTTGATCTCTTGCTCAATGATTGTATCAACTGTAAGAATTGAAAGTAGTCTCTTCTTCATTTCAGGTGTTAATTCATAAAAAGATTCGCTATTGATAACTATAGATCTTACAAGCCAGTCAACATATGGACGGTATGGTTCCATAATGTCATCCGCTAAACAAAATGCATTATATTCATTTTTATGATGTATACCTATAGCGGGATGCAAACCAGAAGAAACTAATGCACGTGCGACAGAAGCACGTAAAATTGCATAGCAGTAGTTGAGTAAATTGTTTGGAGGTAAGCCATCCGGATCACGCTTAAATCCCATGTCTGGAGAGAAGAAATGCTCCCAATAGTATTTTGCACCGCGTGCTTCCAAATTACTTGTATCTCCCGATCGAACTTCAATAGCCCAACGCCGTAGAGGCGCCGGTTCTTTTCCGATTCTTTCAAGTAGCATTGCTTGATTCAGAAGCTTTGCTTTTACTGTTTGCTGCCAAAGTTGTTTTCTGAATGGCATAGATGCTTCCATTTGAGAAGCGAGAATTGCGGTGTGTATTGAATTTCCACTTGCCGGAAGCATAATACCATTTGGATGATGATTAAAATCGCATATAATGACTACGGCGTCATTCAGCATTAATGCGGATAGAACCTGCTGAGTAATCGTGATTTGTTGACTTTCTAGAAGAAGAACCCCAATATCTTCTATGGGAATGCTCTTCAATTCTTCTCCTTGCTGAATAACTAATTGCTTCTGTTCTTTCTTTACATAGGCTTGATTAGAAAGAACAATAGTCCGTTTCATCATGACGTCTATTCTAATCCATTTTATTTAATATTCTTCCTAACAGGTCTACTTCTACCTTTATAATATTTGCGGTGTTAATTCTCAATTGGAAAAACAACGTATTTCGGTCCTCTTTATTTATTTTTGAAGCATATAAGTAGTCAATGAAAATTTGTCCGACTACATCAAATTTCCTTACTCTAAATAGACGACTGCGCAGGTATTTCATATCTTCCCAATCAATTTCATCAGGTCCCGAATCATATCGAATAACTATATCTCGCTGTTTTAAGGCAAAAAGAAGAGGTTTGTTGTCTAGATTGCTGTTTATAATCGGTTTATTGTTAAGAGAACGCTTTACGGCAGTATAGAAAGATATAGTTTCAAATGCACGTTTCTTTGTTTCGGGATCTTCATAAATAGCGATCGCATAATTATTCCCAGGTTCAACAAAAACATTTTCTCGAATTTCTTCAAGATGTTCTCCTGGATTGAAAACACGCACATGTCTAATAGGAATTATTTTCTTTTTCTTCGAATACATTAGTACTGGATCATTTTTATTCTCTTCAAAAGCTTTTTTGATGCCCCCATATTTCTTTACTCTTTTCATTAATACTTCACGCACTTTATGATCGACAACTTTATCAAGTTGCCGATCCTCTGTGAATTTTGTTAATGGCCATCTTGTGACGTAGGTTTGTTCATCATAGCTTTTAATTGAGCCATAAAGGGTCTCTTCATGCATCTGGCCGCGGATGGTTATTGTATTCTGTCTTAATAATCCTTTTTGATGGTTTGCTTTGTCTTTTATCTTGATCCAGTTTGGCTTTTTGCCGACAAGCCGTTTTTGATTTCGATAGGAGACAATAATCGAACCAATTGATACAGCAGAATCAGTTAAGAATTTTTTCCAAGGTTCTTTTATGGTCTCGCAGGTAAGTTGTCCGCGTCTATCGAACTTGCTTGCAGAAGCAAGGGTTTTCATGAGTTTTGGGGTTGTGCAGGCAATAACAATGGCATCAATAGCATGATGGCGGTGATCCCCTCGATTCTTTGTGTCAATATCACCTTTAGAAAGAATGCTGTTGAGTGCCCAAAGACGTCTGAGATCACTTATTGCTTGTCCATTCACCACTTGTATACGAGGGCTTCCTTTATCTTCATTTATTAATGGAGGAAACACTGTAGAAAGTCGCCATGCAAGTTCTTGCGCAGCGTAACTCGTATTCGTTAGTTGACTATTCAAAAAATCATCTGGAATCTCTTTCGTTAAAAAGCGTCTTCTTTTTGCGTCATTTTGTAATCTAGCGACATTCTTTTTAAAGTCATCAAGCTTTCTAATCGATTCAAAATATTGAATAGGAAGCATTTTCCCTTTTCGCTCATTGATTGATCTCTCGCATAAACATAGATTTCCGAATTCATTATTCATTGTTTTGCTGTAAGGTAATATATGCTCGATTTCAATCTCAGGACTGAAAAGTTTACTCAATGGAATTATCTTTCCTGAATAAACCGATATTCTCCCACATTCCATCCAGAGTCTATACTTCAAAGGGTCTATCTTTCGTCCTCTCTTGATGAACTCATCAAGTTTATCGAGTTCAGGATCTTCACATCCCATTTCAAGCCAGAGTTCATATTTTCTTACTTCAATGGAATTAGGTGCAACGTGGTTTTTCAATCGCTTCGTTAGAAATTCTGCGTACTCTTCGCGCTGTTTTCTTTTTCGAATGTTTGCATTCCGTATTTTCTCACGAATCTTCTTTGGTTTTTTTAATTCTCGTGCAAGTTCAATCCGTACCTTATCAGGTTTGCCATATTCTTCTATAATTGCATTGACAACGCGAAAGGTTTCGCTCAGCATCTGTTGAACGATGGGATTTCTTAATTCATTGGGTTGCAATGCAGGGATCTTGTTTACTTCCTGCAGTTTTCCAACAACAGCTTTTTTATAAGGATCATATCCAGCCGCAATAACGGCTTCATTTAATGGCAATCCTTTACGAAGATGGGGTAGTATTTTGGCTAACGATTTTTTGGATAGATTACTGAATCCTTCTTCAAGATTTATTTCTGCATATGCTTCGACCTGTTGCTCAGTTAGAGATGGAAGGATTTTTTTTTCAATCTTTCTGCGAATGATGACTTTTAATTTTTCATCATTATCAGTGTAAGTAAGAATATGCCAAAACTCAAATTTTTGTCTATCTGTAAGTTGTTCATACATCTCTTCTCCTATTACTTTAATCAAATCAGAATTTGTCCTGTTACCAAGCATTCCCTTTGCTCCAAAGACATCATTAAAATGTTCAGTTTTTGGGATACCTAAAACCTTTTTCATTTCAGCTTCTGTTATTTTGTGCTGTTTCATCATTACAGCACAGACTTTCTGTTTTTCTTCAACAGTTAATTCTTGCCCTATTCGATCTCCAGTTGAAAAACGAACCATCCACAACTGCTGCCAAATACGATATTCTTGGAATTCCAATGTACTTTTTTGTGTGCAATGCTTGCTTGGTTCAAAGCGACATTTTCCCACTAATCCTTTTTGTGATTTCAGATTCCGTTGATAAAAAATCGTTTCATCAGCTATCTTTTTTTGTAATTCATCAGTTAAAACCTCCGGGTAGTATTCAGATTGTTTTTTCCATAATAGATTGAATTCGTGTCGGTACATATCTCTTCCAACGAACCTCTTTCTAATTCGTTCGATAGGAGTGTATTCGTTTGGCCATCCTTTTTCTTTGTCAGCCTGAGTAAAAAGAAAAAAGAAGTATTCTCCGACTGTTCTAAATCCTGTTTCTTCGATGTGTTTTTGAAGTTCTGCTATCCCTTCTTTTACAACACCTTCTTCTTTTTTCTTCTCGGGATCTGCCGCCGCTTTTCGATTACTCTTAAAACCACGTCGTTTGTTAAGCATTAGTAAGATTCGACCAAACTGCTTTAGAGTTAATTTTTTATCAAGACCGATTACTCGTAATTCATAGAGTCCACGAGTTGAGAAAAAGTCATGATCGTCTGGTAACATATTATTTGTAGTAAGAAGTTTACAAAGTTTGTCTCGTCTTAACTTATATCGGAATCGCCTCCGTCTTGCACCACGTGCCATTCTTCGAGCAATGTTTTTTGACACCTCTGTACCGTTTTTAAGAAAATCTTCTTCTTGCACTCCAACCGGAAATATTCGAACCCCGCTTCGAATTATACGTTTTCCATCTTCAACGAGAGCCCATCCAATAGAATTTGTCCCAAGATCAAGTCCGAGTGTCGTTGGCATTTTGATTCCCTTTCAAAAAGTACTTGACTTTCATTCGCAACGTGACTAATTTTATTATGAAAGCTTACTACAACAAAGATTATTCTGTAGGCTTTTGCCTCGCCCCTGTTAGTCGAAAGACGGTCAGGGGCATTTTTTATGTTGTGTTAACTTAAATCAGAAAAGATAAGAAAACTACCCCTATTGTTTTATCGGTATTGCATAAAAATGTATGTAAAGCTTACTTTATACGCAACAGGTATTCTATAGAAAGTCCAAAAGCATATTACTGCCTCTCAATCATTGCTTTTTCTAAAAATCTTCCCTAAACTCTGAACAGAAAAATTGCATTAGAAGCTGGTATTATCCAACAACCATCGAAAAGCACTGCTGCTAAACTATATATAATGATTTTTATGAATAACGTTCTTGGCTTTTATTACTCGTCTATCGGTAAGAAAGTCCTGATGAGTCTTACAGGTCTATTCCTTATCTTTTTTCTGACGGAACATCTTGTCGGAAATCTTCTACTTTTTGCGAACGATGAAGGAAGAATGTACGAATCCTATGGGGAATTTCTAGTCTCAAATCCGGTTATACGTTTCATCGAAATATTTCTATTTCTCGGAATTTTCGGACATGCGATTCTTGGTTTAATCCTTTGGGTCAAAAACCGGAAGGCCCGTTCGGTGAAATACAAATCCTTCAGATTGAAAGATAATTCGACTCTTGCTTCGCGTACGACTATAATTACAGGGATTGTGATTGCCATATTCCTATATGTACATTTGACGGCATTCTTTTTCCCGGCGAGATTTTCCAGTGAAAAGGTTTCGACGTACGAACTTGTCGTGCATGCATTCTCCGACCTATGGTATGTTTTGTTTTATCTCGCCGCTCTTTTTATTCTGGGATATCATTTACGGCATGGATTTCAATCGGCATTTCAGACACTCGGCCTGCGAAATAAAAAATATACTCCATTTCTTGATTTTATTGCATTTATTGTGTGGTGTCTGATTCCGCTGGGATTTGCTGCCATCCCGATTTATTTCTTTTTCTTCCATCACGCTGCATCTACCGTGATATTAGGGGGATATTGATTATGATGCTTGAATCCAAAATTCCTGACGGTCCATTAGAGAAAAAGTGGTCATCTCACTGCTTCAATATGAAATTGGTCAATCCCTCGAATCGGCGCAAGTATTCTGCGATAGTCGTAGGTACAGGTTTGGCCGGAGCTTCTGCCGCAGCTTCCTTAGCAGAGCTTGGCTATAAAGTAATATCGATTTCTTACCATGAATCACCCCGGCGTGCACATAGTATTGCAGCTCAAGGCGGTATCAATGCACCGAAAAATTATGCGAACGACGGCGATAGTGTCTATCGTTTGTTTTATGATACTTTAAAAGGCGGTGATTACCGTGCAAGGGAAGCTAATGTGTACCGGCTTGCTGAAGTGAGCGGAATTATAATCGATCAATGCGTTGCACAGGGCGTACCGTTTGCACGCGATTACGCCGGGTATCTGGATATGCGTTCTTTCGGCGGCGCTCAGGTATCGCGGACGTTCTATGCACGCGGACAAACGGGCCAGCAGCTGCTGCTTGGTGCGTATTCTGCTTTAAGCCGGCAGATCGGCGCCGGTACTGTAAAATTCTTCGACCGGCGGGAAATGATGGAACTGGTCGTTGTTGATGGGATGGCGCGAGGCGTCATTTGCCGGAATTTACGAACCGGTGTAATGGAGTCGTATGTTGCAGATGCGGTTATCCTGGCAACCGGCGGATACGGTAATACGTTCTATCTTTCAACAATGGCGAAGGCAAGTAATGCCACGGCTATCTGGCGTGCTTATAAGAAAGGTGCTTTTTTTGCAAATCCATGTTTTACACAAATACATCCTACTTGTATTCCGGTCAGCGGCGATTATCAGTCCAAACTAACTCTCATGAGTGAAAGTTTGCGGAATGACGGACGTATCTGGGTGCCGAAAAAGCAAGGGGACTCGCGTGCGCCGTCGCAGATTCCGGAAGATGAGCGTGATTATTATCTCGAACGTCTCTATCCTTCATTCGGCAATTTAGTGCCCCGCGATGTCGCTTCCCGCCGTGCCAAAGAAATGTGCGACAAAGGTTTTGGTGTCGGGAAAACAAAGATGGCAGTGTATCTCGATTTTACGGATGCAATCAAAAGAAACGGGAAACACTGGATTGAAGAAAAGTACGGCAACCTATTCGATATGTATCATGAAATAACTGCTGAAGATCTATATGCGGATCCAATGCGCATTTATCCTGCAGTTCATTATACTATGGGTGGATTGTGGGTCGACTACAATTTGATGAGCACCATTCCCGGCTTATTCGTTATCGGCGAAGCGAATTTTTCCGATCACGGTGCAAATCGCCTCGGTGCCAGTGCCCTTATGCAGGGTCTGGCGGATGGATACTTTATCCTGCCTTACACGATAAGCGATTATTTTGCACGTACGAAGTTTTCGTCTTTAGCGACCGATCACCCGGAATTTACAAAGGCGAAAAAAGGCCTCGCCGAACGGATCGGCCGGTTTCTTGCCATTAAAGGCAAACAGCCAGTAAATGAAATTCACAAGAAACTTGGAAAGATTATGTGGGACTTTGTCGGGATGGAGCGAAATGAAAAAGGATTGAAGAAAGCGTTGAAATTGATTCCGGAAATTAAAAAAGAATTCTGGACCGATGCAAATGTTATTGGTGATTCCGATAATCTCAACGTTGAGTTGGAAAAAGCAGGGCGCATTGCTGATTTTCTGGAATTAGCTGAGCTGTTGGCGTTCGATGCACTGCACCGTAAAGAATCATGCGGAGGACATTTTCGCGAAGAATGTCAAACGCCGGAAGGTGAAGCGCTTCGGAATGATAAAAAATATGCGTACACGGCGGCATGGGAATTTACAGGCGACGATAAGGAACCGAAGCTGAATAAAGAACCGTTAACGTTTGAGTATGTGAAGCCGTCGGAAAGAAGTTATAAATGAATAGTTATTAGTTATAAGTAAAAAAGTTATCAGTTGTCAGTAATCAGTATTCAGTTATCAGTTATTCATCGAAAGTTGAATAAGCGGAAATTTTATATTTTATAAATACTGTGATCTAATTTCTACTCCTCTCAGGAGAGAGGATAGGGTGAGGTCATAAGTATCATGGTGCAATTCAGGATATTTATGAATTTACGAAGGATCGAATGTACAAGTTTTATGACTCTCTATAGTCCCCCCCCCTGTAAGGGGGACGGTTTCTGTGGTTAATCCTTTAAAAGTTCTTTAGTACCCTTGCGTGAAGAAAGTGGACGAACGGTATGAACTTCATATTAAAAATATGGCGGCAGAAGAATCAGAGCGATAAGGGAAAATTTGAAACATATGCAGTTAAAAACGTTTCGCCTGATGCGTCCTTTCTGGAAATGCTGGATGTTTTGAATAATCATCTGGTGCTGGAAGATCATGAGCCGGTCGCATTCGATCATGACTGCCGTGAAGGTATTTGCGGAAGCTGCGGGATGATGATCAACGGCCGTGCACACGGAAAAGGGCGCAAACAGGCAACCTGCGATGTGCGGATGCGAAGCTTCACGGACGGTGAGACAATTACCGTCGAACCATGGCGTGCAAATCCGTTCCCGGTTATCAAAGACCTTATAGTAGATAGAACGGCGTTTGAAAGGATAATGCAGGCAGGAGGATTTATTTCCGCACGTACAGGAGGCGTGCCGGATGCAAATTCAATTCCTGTAAAAAAGGAGAACGCTGAAGAATCGATGGATGCAGCAGCATGCATCGGATGCGGAGCATGTGTGGCGGCTTGTCCCAATTCGTCTGCAATGCTTTTTGTGGCCGCGAAAGTATCGCAATTTGCACTGCTGCCGCAGGGCCGGCCGGAGCGCAAGGAGCGGGTGCAGAGAATGATTGCGCAAATGGATAAAGAGGGATTTGGTAATTGCTCAAATAATTATGCATGTGAAGCCGAATGTCCGAAAGGAATATCAGTTACGCACATTGCACGGCTTAACAGGGAATTTCTTACGGCAAAATTGACGTAGAGTACGGCTCGCAGCCGGACTATAAAAACGGGTAAAACAAATGTACGATCCACAAGATCTTATTACACTTATTAAATCGCGGACTCCTATTATAATAGTAGAGACCACAGACGAACCACGTATTCTTGATTTAATTCACTATGCATCGGATACTCTGAAATTAAAGTTACTCAAATGGAGTGTCATCGGCGGATTAATGGATATTACAGCGCAGCGCGAGGCGGACGAGAGTACGCTTGAGCCGGCAGGAAGCGCGGTTTAAATATTAAGGATTTTGATCTCGATAAATTGGCAAATGCTTGCGAAGGTTTTTCAAGTGCAGAAATTGAGCAAGTGGTTGTTTCAGGATTGTATGCAATGTCCGGCGAAAGCTGAGTTCTTAATAACGATATTCTTCTTCAGGAGATGAAAGTCACTCGGCCTCTCTCGGTTGTGATGGCAGAGAATGTTGCCGCTCTCCGCGAATGGGCAAAAGACCGGACGGTTTCGGCAAATTAGAGGAGTTAATTGGGAGTATTGTAGAGTTTCCACCTGCTGCGGGCGGGCAGTGCGTAGCTGGACGATCATAAATCCGTTGATAATTGTTCGACGAGATGCTAGATATTATGTCCGACTGCGAGTCGGACGCTACAAGTTAATTCGATATGAAGCGCCAAACAAATAAATCGCCGCGTTGGAAGGAAGATAATTCAATTTATTTTCTCACTTTTTGTACATACAAACATAGAAAGATACTTCTTTCACGAAGAATTACTGCCGTTCTTATAGAAGACCTAAAATTCTATTCAAAACTAATCAAGGAACTTATTGCGTATACAATCATGCCGGATCATATACATCTGCTTATTAAGATTGAGGATGTAAAAAGTTTATCTAAATTTCTTCAATCCTTTAAGACACGCTCATCTAAGAAAATTCAAGAACTTATCGGGAAGAGTGAATATCCAATCTGGCAGCGTGGGACCATGGATCATTGTATTCGTGATGAAAACGACTTCGCTAATCATTTAACATATTTGTTTTATAATTCATATAAACATCTTAAAATTTCACCAAAGGATTTTGACTACCATAATTTTAATGAAATAATTAAAAGAGGATGGATGGAAGAGAATTTTTGTGTTTTTTCAGAAAAAAAAGAAAAAGAATTTTTGTTGTACGAACAGACAGGCGTAGAGTCCAGCTCGTAGCTGGACGAAAAAAAGAGCCCGTTTGTATTGTCCGATGAGGTATCAGATCTTTTGTCCGACTATGGGTCGGACTCTACGAACTAAAGCTGCCGGTTAGCGGGATTCGGCCGGCCATTTGTAATCCTCAGACCATTTTAAAAATATTTTTGCCGTATCGGAAGAATTCTTTAAATCAAGAATTGCATGATCTACGAAAGCTTCGACAAATTTCCGCTCGGCAAGTTCGGCAAAATAAGGGATATAATACTGCCGGACAAATTTTGCCTTATTCTCGTTTGATGTATTTCCTCCGGCGATAGAAAATAGTCCATCGAAAATATCTATTTTATTATCACGTGCACTTTTATTATTCCTCGTCATGCTTAATTGAAGAGCCGAATTCAGCGACATAAAGAAATTTAAATTTTTGAAATCTCCTTCCGATTTTGGCTCATCGGGATCAACTGAAACGGTGATCTGGTTAGGATTCTTTTTATCGGTTTTTACATCTCCAAAGACAATGGATAAAACATTTTGCCGTGCAGACTCGGCCCGATCGCTGGATGGCTCGAGGATTAAAAATCGGCAGTAAGCAAACAAAGCAGGAATTTTATTGTTTTCTTTAAAAAATGATTGAGCCAGTGCGAGATGACTGCTGGCATGCGACGGGCGTAAAACTACCGAGGATTTAAATGCCGACTTGGCTTCTTCAATTTCATCACGGGAAAGCCGGGTAATACCCAAATTGTAAAACAGCAAGAAATCATTTGAATAACGCTCGATGGCGTCTTCGTATAAATCTATTGCGTCACTTTGTTTTCCAAGATAATCGAGTTCTGTGCCCACCAGCAGGTAGACCTTATTTAATTGCGGCCATTGATACTGCATTGCCCTCATACCTGTCTCAAGACTCTTTTTATGTTTTTTCATCGCTGAATAAGTCAATGCAAGTTCATAAATTGCATGAACATTATCAGGATTTGAATTCAATACTTCTTGATATCGGCTGACAGCTTTATCGTAATCTCCACGTTCATATGCATTGATTCCTTCTTGAATCAGGCTTTTTTCCATAATCGATCTTTCCAGCGGGTATTTCGTCGGTTCTTTTATTGAATATTGCGAAGAACAAGAAAGCAGGATAAATGATGCCGTGAATGCCAAAATGTAATTTAAAGATTTCATGAGCATCCTTTGTTGTTTGTCTGCATCATCCTTAAAACCGAACAAGGCTTGTGCCTATCACGTATAACGTAATTATTTCCGGTGTAACTTTCCGAAAGTTCTTCCCTATTTATTCTCGATTACTTTCGGAAAGTGGCTGCAGCGTCGACCTGTGCACCGATTTTATTCCGCTTTCATCAGTTTAAGACAAAGATCCTTTACTTCATTTTTTTTAAATGGATCATATTTCGAGTCTTTCTCTTTATTGTAATTATACCAGAGAATTTCCATAGTTTTTGCATCAACGAGGGATATCTGTAATTGCAGTCCGCTCCATTGATAATCGTACGGAAATGCATGATCAAAAAATAAATCGAAAGCCTCTAATTGCAGTATATCGTGCTGCTTCGTTTGTTCGGATGTCCCGTAACCATGTCCTGTAATAATTACGACATAATCACTATTTGCTTTTTTTATTAATGATTTTAATTCATCATTTGAAGGCAATATAATTTTATTGTCTTTTGATTGACTCATCGCATCGCGCATTTGCTTGTATTTAATACTTGCTTCTGAAAAGCGGTTTTGGATCCATTTGCCTACAAGCAATGTATCGCAAAAAATGGCTGCATGTTTAGGTGCAAAATTCCCTTCATCAATTATTTCTTTTATAGTTTCTGCAACATTTCTTGATGTAAATACACTGTGCGGCGATCTGATCTCTTTCGAGTCGCCAACCTTTTCGGAAAACTCGATTTCAGGGAATATAATGACAACTTTATCAATATTCGGTTTGATGGACTCGTAGTTATTATTAATCCATAACGTGTGGGCGCAGCCTGATAATAAAGCAGCGGCAAAAAGTATCGCTATAAGTTTATAAGCATTCATATTACAAATCTCCTTCCATATGAGCCTGTATTGTTTTGTAAATGATGAACTTTTTTTTACGATCATGATTGTAATTCGATAATATTGCCTTCAGGATCTGTCACATAACACCAGGTTACCTTGTCTCCTTTAGATGTGTACAATGTGGAAATTTCTCCGACAGCTTCTCCGCCTGCCTGCAGAATTGTCTGTTGAGCTTTTGTTACATCATCAACGGAAAATGCAATGTGCCTAAATCCGAGACGATTAACCGTCTGACTCGTACCTTCTTCCTGAATTGAATAAGAAAATATTTCCAATGTCGGACCGTTATCGTCATATCCCGGCATACGCAAATGAATACCGTGAAGTTCAGATCCCGGCACACCCGTACCGCGTTCAATTTTCGGACCTTTGTAATGCCTTTCAGGTGGAATAGGTTTTAATCCGAATACTTCCTGATAAAACTGAGACAGTTTCGTCCAATCGCGTGCAATCAGATTCGTGTGTACATATTTTGCATCTATAGGCATTTTTTTCATCTTCGCTTATTCGGGTATCCAGAATGGTTCCTTAGCAGGAACGAATTCAATAGGGACATTTTTTATAAACTTCTTTAACCAGCGTGTAAATGTTTCCATACCGGCTTGCTCGGATGGAATATGCCCGAGGACGATGAGGCCTTTCTTCAAATCTGCAGCAACAGCATCTGCTGCATATTCGCCAGTTTCCCATTCATGTGCTTCACCGATTATCAGGACTTCGACGCCGTTTTGCTGGAAGAGTGAACGGTTCGCCTCGAAACCGCCAAATCCCGGAGAAAGCCCAACTGTTGAAACTTTTGCGTCAGGATTGCCTATTACGCGCATGGCGTGTATTCCAAGTTTCTCTTTCAACATTTTTGCGAGCTTCTTAAGTGTTGTAGGAGGAAGGCGAAAAACACGCTCGTCTTTCCGGTCGCGATAATATTTCCATCCAAGCGTATAAACCATCCCTGCTAAAATGCCATCCGGTTTCATACATTTTTACCAGTATATTTATTTTGCAGTTTTAATTTTCTTTAAATGTTTGATATGTTTGTCGGTATGCCAGATAAGATACTCTATTAGTTGTCCCATCGTTTTTACACCGAAACGGGAATGAACTCCTGTTTTCGATTTATATTTCTTCAAGTGCATATTAACAATCTCGATGATTGATTCCCTTGTCAAAAGGAATACCTTTTTCGCCAATTCAATATCCTGGGCCATATAATTAAGATTCTTTTGCCATTGCTCCTGTTCGAAAAACCATAATATCGGATTATTCTCCGATATTGTCCTTCTGAGCCGGTCGTAAGCAACAGTCTCGGAGTCTTTAATGTGAACCAGTACTTCTTTTCCGGTCCACCCGCCCTTACGATATTTTCTGTTATATATTTCTTTCTTATCGAAAAGAGTATTTAGTAATTCTTTTTGTTTATTGAGTTGAG
>CAZYAM010000077.1:10514-13459 GCA_964645575.1 uncultured Ignavibacteriaceae bacterium | reverse complement strand
GACGATTGAACGGCTGGAGATCATCAATACTTTCTCCAACACCGACAAATTTTACCGGCAATTTCATTTCATTACTGATGGCAAGCACAATGCCTCCTTTTGCCGTGCCGTCAAGTTTTGTCAATACAATTCCGGTCACTTCCACAGCGGCGGTAAAATATTTAACTTGCTGCAGACCGTTCTGGCCGGTCGATGCATCGAGCACTAACAATACCTCGTGCGGCGCACCGGTTAATCGTTTGTCCATTACCCGTTTAATTTTTTTAAGTTCTTCCATCAGGTTTGTTTTTGTGTGAAGCCGCCCTGCCGTATCGATTATAACAATATCAGACTGCCCGGAGACAGCAGAGTTTAAAGCGTCAAATGCCACAGCTGCCGGATCTGAACCGCGCGACTGCTGGACGATATCCACTCCGGCGCGTTTTGCCCAAATCTCAAGTTGCTCGTTTGCTGCTGCCCGGAAGGTATCGGCTGCACCAATTACAACCTTGTGGCCTGCCTGCCGGTACAGATACGCCATCTTTCCGATCGTTGTTGTCTTCCCGACGCCATTTACACCGACAACCATGACAACATACGGTTTGGAGGCTTCAGGCAATACTGCTAAAGACGGTTCCTTGTCATCATTCACATGAAGAATTGCCGTAATCTCTTCCTTCAGCAGCGAAACAAGTTGAGTTGTAGATTCATATTTCGTTTCTTTGACACGATGCCTCAGATCCGCAAGAATTATATTTGCAGTTTCTACACCGACATCGCCTGCAATAAGGATTTCTTCAAGCTTATCCAACAACTCATCGTCAATTTTACTCTTTGTTGTTGCAAGTCGCTGAATCTTATTAACAATGGAATCCCTTGTCTTTGCAAGTCCTGATTTAAATTTTGTGAGTGTTTCAAAAAATGCCATGGGATCACTTTTTCATGTCTATGTTTCTACCGATAATAAGTCTTTGAGCGTAATTACATAATGACCATATCATCAAGATTACGCTTATCCAGAGAGAAAAAGTAAAGAGAGAATTCAATGCGTCTATCCGGAGTGTTGCAAGAAAAAAAGTAACAGCGATACAAGTAACTGAAATTTTACCCGGCCAATTTGATTGAGGAACAATTTTCTTATTATGATGGATATATAATCCACCTGATAAAATAAGAATATCTCTCAATAACACAAATATAATAAACCAAAGAGGTATATCACCGGTTATTGCAAGAAAGACAGCATAAGCTCCAATACCGATTTTGTCTGCAAGCGGATCGATGATCTTGCCAAAATCTGTTACTTGATGCAATTTCCTTGCAAGAAATCCGTCGAGAAAATCCGTCGCAACCGCAACAATTATTACACCGGCTGTCCATAATCTATGATGAGGAAATTCCGTTAAAAGGCAGTAGCCCATTGGAATGACCATAATAATTCGACTGGCACTGATGAAATTAGAAACGGTAAAATAACGGTGCATCATTATTGGTCGTTTTCGTTCTTTGAAGCTTCTGGATCAATTATAACAGGATAATTACCATCAAAACAAGCGGTACAATAATTTCGGCCGTCATCCGTAGGAGCCGATGCAATGAGTTTTTCCATCGGCAGATACGAGAGACTATCGACACCCAATTCCTTTCGGATCGCCTCGACATCACCTTTGAATCGATTTGCAATCAATTCCTTACTACTGGGGAAATCCATTCCATAGTAACACGGGAATTTTATTGGGGGGCACGAAACACGGAAGTGCACTTCTTTCGGTCCTGCTTCTTTAATCAGTTTTACTAATTGTTTTGATGTCGTTCCGCGAACGACCGAATCATCTACAATAATAACTTTTCTTCCTTTGAGAACACCTTTTACGGTATTATATTTTGTTTTTACCTTAATTTCACGATGATTTTCTTGAGGCTGAATAAACGTACGCCCGATATAGTGACTGCGAATCAGACCAAGCTCAAGCCGGACATTCCGCCCCTGCTTGTTGCTTTCTGTGACATAGCCCAGGGTGCAAGTATTACTGGAATCCGGTACGCTGATTATAATAACTTTATCTTCAGGCGATTGGGGAGTAATCGGATTTACGTCGGCAAGCAACTTACCCAGCTTGCGTCGAACTCTATCAACATTAATACCAAACACTTTACTGTCCGGACGGGAAAAATAGATGAACTCAAATATACAGTGATGTACTTTTGATGATCTTTTAGAAATCCAAAAAGACTTTACTTCCCCTGTTGCCAGCACATCGTTATCGATAACAATAATTTCGCCTGGAGCGACATCGCGGATATACTCTGCGCCAATAATATCAAACGCGCAAGTTTCTGAAGCAACAACATATGCACTATCCACTTTGCCAAGCGCAAGCGGGCGAAATCCATGCGAATCGCGGGCAGCCACCAGGCTCTTATCTGTCAACATAACGATGGAATAAGCGCCTTCGACAAAATCCAATGCTTCTTTGATTTGAAGAATCTGATCTTTCTGTTTGCTCCTTGCAGCGAGGTGTAAAATAATTTCACTGTCGGAAGTTGACTGGAAAATTGTCCCCTCGTTTTGAAGGGCATAGCGCAGCTTCCGATAGTTTGTCAGATTACCATTATGCCCAAGTGCAAGATTGCCGGATTTATAGTTTACAACGAAGGGCTGAATATTAGATTTATTATCGGTTGATCCGGTTGTTGAATATCTGTTATGCCCGATGGCGGAACTGCCTTTTAATACTTCCCGAAGAACTTTCTCATCCTTGAAGACATCCGAAACAAGGCCGACTCCTTTCTGGATGTTAAACCGCTGTTTTTTCTTATCCTCAAGCCATTCGCTTGTGACAATACCGGCCGCTTCCTGGCCCCGATGCTGCAGTGCCTGCAAGCCGTAATAACACATGACAGAAGCTTCAGGATGGCCAAAAATCCCGAAAACACCGCAATGGCAGCGCGGTTTTCCTTCGTCA
>CAZYAM010000077.1:0-10414 GCA_964645575.1 uncultured Ignavibacteriaceae bacterium | reverse complement strand
AGGATGGCCAAAAATCCCGAAAACACCGCAATGGCAGCGCGGTTTTCCTTCGTCATTTGAAATTTTTTTCATGACATGTTAAGATACAAAAAAAAAGACAGGCTTCCAATATATGGTGGGGCCGTAAAATTTTTAATTAAATACACAGCCGCTTTCTTGCAGCCAAATTCATAGATAAAAAAAGGCGCTTCATTAATAAAGCGCCTTTTTATCAAACAATGAAAATACTTGAATAGACTAAAAATATACTGCTAATGTCAAAGTTCCGCCGTTAGTGATCCCAATATTGGTACTGCTGCCCTGCGCTGTTGATTGTGTTCCCGTAGCAGTTGTTACTTCCACATCTTTATTTGAAGTCAAAGCAACACCGACCAGATATTCTGCTGAAAGACTAACGCCATCTGTTACATAATATTCTACACCAAGAATCCCGCCGAAACTGAATTCCGTATATCCGCCCACATTCTTTGTAACGGTCTGGCTAATTGGTGCGCCCGGTGCCCCATATGCAGCGGGTTTACTTTCCGTGCTCCTGGTGGTCAGCATTACACCTCCGCCGATATATGGGCTAATACGACTTTTAGTAAGATGGATTTCAATAGCTCCGCCAATGCCGAATGTGCTGGAAGAATTCTCTCCGTCGACTCCAGCTTGTCCGGTCGGCGGATTTGCAGGTGTTTTAGAGCTTGATATTCCCAGGCTGATGACGCCGCGTACGGCCATATAATCAGAGAGGAAAAATTTTCCGCCGAATCCGCCGTTATAAGCACCGGCACCCAACGCATTCAAACCGCTGAATTGGAATAAAATACCCTTGTTGCCTGCAGCCGAACCTGGATTTGAGCTTGAACTATCGCCTTCTGCAAAAGCCAGCGAACTCACAAATGTAATCACAGCAAGAAGGACCAATAACTTTTTCATAACTTCCTCCAAATAATTTTAGAAAAATAGTTTATGATAGAACATATTGTAATACAACTTCTTTAAAAGCTTCTATATATAGGAAAGGAGAAAATCTCACGGATTTTCTCCTTTCACTTCTGCATTAAAACACTAATAATTATTAAAATTTGTATGCAATACCGACATTAAGAATACCAAGACCATATCCTAATTCTGCCTGAACTGCTAAGTTCGTGTTGAAATAATAACGGCCTCCGATAAATATGCCATACGCTAAGTAACTTGCTGATGCCGAATATGTTCCCCATGTATAACCTCCATACGTTGGCAATGTGCCAGTCGCAGATGATGAGACGATATTGTATCCCAACAGAATTCCGCCGTATGTATCGATTTTAGGATCATGCAATAAGTCAATATGATACGCGCCACGTGCACCAATCAAGATATAGGTATAATCCCAACCATAACCGGCAAAAACATCATCTGATGACGAAGAATAGCCAACAATACCGCCTAAAGAGATGTTCTCATGGAAACCGTATTCATACCCGCCTGTAATTGCAATTCCACCTGAACCATAAGCACCGGCAAAACCGCCGATACCGATTCCAAGATTCACAACATTGTCACCTTTTTTATATGCCATCTGTCCGAAGGATAAAGATGCAATGAAGATAACCAGCACAGAGAGTAGAAGAATGCGTTTCATTATATGACTCCTTCTTAAATGAGTATATCAATTAATTGAATGTTAGTGATTTATTTAATGAGTTTTCTTCCCTAAAAACATATTGGAAAATATATACTTACAACATATGAATGTCAAGTGGTTTTTCTCGCAGACATTATCGTTTATCTATCAATTCCCCTAAAAATCATCGGAATGTTTCAGCAAATCATCCTATTTCAATGATAAGCTATATCGATCATAGGATGACATGATATTTTCGACATATTCTATGGTTTGTCTGGAATTTCGGAAATATCCGCTGGGCGGACAGCCGTCACTCCAAATACGGTTATGCAATGTATAATTCTTCCTGGTCAAAAAAGGAAATGCTTCCCTGACCGAAGACCATTTATCAGGATCATTTCCCATATAGGAAGCAATTTTCTGAGCGTCTAAAACTCGTCCTAGCCCTGCATTATATGCAGCAAGTGCAAGACGTGTCCTATCTTCTTCTTGAGCGCTTCCCAATATTCCATAGAGCGATTTAAGATGATAAATACCCGCTTTGATGTTATTACGAGGAGTTATCGTCTCTTCAACGCCTAATTTCTCTGCCAGTTCAATCTGTGTAATCGGCATAAGCTGCATTAGTCCATAGGCACCTGAATAACTTACCGCTTTATGGTCGAATTTTGACTCCTGTTTCATTACGGCAAGGATTAGGACCCAGTCTATTCCATATTCCTGTGCATACTTCTTCACTAAGGGTATATACAGATTAAAACCCGCGGTATTCATTGATATAAATGGCGAGGATTGTGCTGGAAATGCCCCGTCAATCATTAATTCATTTGAATTATCGGTTTTCTGAACGAAAGAAGCCCCTGTTATTTGCTGTGAACATCCTAGCAAAGTTAATGAAATGAAAACCACCAAAAATACTCCAAAAATACTGCCCTTTTTTAGCCAATTCCCTTTCTTTATGTTACTCATGAAACCTCAAAATTGTTCAACATTCGTTATCTTTGGAACATTAAAAACTCAAAACATGTTCCTCTTCTCTACATCTATTCATTACATTAATTTAGCTAATTCTCTTCAAGAAATCAATGAAGGAATACGTGCTCTATGTCACAATCCCCCTTTTTAATCTATTTTCGGCATATTGAACCTATTTTTTTCAGCCAATTTCGACAATTTTTGTTTTACTTCTCAATCCTGCTACAATGGAAATACACTGCTTTGGCTTTTTAAAGTATTCAGACAATAGTTCGATCAGCTTTTCGTTTGCTTTTCCCTCGACAGGTGGAACCGTCACAAAAATAGTAAGTGTTCCATCTTCAGATAGTGTTACCTCATTTTTTCTTGAATTGGTTTTTATTTTAATTGTGTATTTCATATGCTTTAGTAAATTAAAAAAGCCGCAATAAAAACTGTGCGGCTATACGTTATTGATTGACAAATTATACTTTTGATCTAAGATTGCGTAATAGGTCTTAAACGTTCTACAATCATATAGTATATTCTTATCAGCTATTTTCCATTCCCCCACTCAAACACTTCTAATCGTACACGGGCTGTTCCATTAAGGATCATATCAATTTCTTTTGCAGCACCCATTGATAAATCGATAATACGCTCTTCTTTAAAAGGCCCTCTGTCATTTACTCGTACGATAACAGTTTTACTGTTCTCCAAGTTTGTAACTCGCACTTTTGTTCCAAATGGAAAATTTCGATGAGCGGCTGTAAGTGCATTCATATCGTACGTTTCACCGCTTGAAGTCTGCCTGCCGTGAAAATCATGTGCATAGTAAGAGGCGACACCTTCGAGTGTCAACAGAATTTTTCCAGATGCATTTTTACCGGATTGGCCTATCTGTTGCGGTATTCTACCACCTTTAGAATTATTATTTCGCTCTGCGAATCTCGGCGACGGCGTGCAACCTGAGAGCAAGATTAGGACCATTCCATATATTATTTGCTTTTTAAAGCAATTCATTCATCTGCTTACGGCGTAGGTAATCGACAATCTCCTTAACGTCCTGCGAACGTCCTTTTTTACAAATCAGAACCGCATCATCAGTTGTAATAACTATCATGTCATCAACACCAATCATTGCAACAGCTCTATTGCTTGCATCGATATAATTTCGATGTGAATCTTTTATAATCACTGTTCCGCGAAGTGCGTTCCCATCTCCATTCTTCGGAATTAGACGCATTACTTCATCCCATGAGCCGACATCACTCCATCCAAAATCGCCTTTTGCTACAAAAACTTTCGATGCTTTTTCCATCACGCCATAATCGATGGAGATGCTGCGAATTACGCCATAGACATGTTCCAATGTTGATTGGTACGCATCGGTGCCAATAACGGATTCCAGCTTCTGCAGCTGCTCGCCAAGTTCCGGAAGATGCTTTTCAATTTCCTGCAAAATGACGCGGACTTTCCAGATAAACATACCGCTATTCCAGAGAAAATCTCCGCTCTTTAAAAATTTTTCCGCTGTCTCAAGATTTGGCTTCTCGGCAAATGTTTTCACGCGGTAGATGCTGTCTGCCGAATACGGATTCTGTTCTGGAGTATCTTCGAATTGGATGTACCCATATCCCGTCTCCGGATGAGTCGGCTTGATTCCGATCGTGACCAGTGCATCATTTTCCGTTGCTACTTGTGCGGCGCGCTGAACGATATGCAAAAACTCATCCGTATTGCCGATAATATGATCTGCCGGCAAAACGACCATGATTGCTTCAGGGTCGTAGCGTTGAATCCACTTTGCTGCAAGTCCGATACATGGTGCTGTATTTCTTCCCAGGGGTTCTATAATTATATTTTGCGCTGGCAGTGCCGGTACCTGACTCTGAATGATATCTTTTTGAAGCCTGTTTGTCACCACCAACGTCTTATCCGGCGGCACTAGAGGTTGGATACGGGCAACGGTATTAAAGATCATCGATCCGGAACCGAGAATTTCCAGCACTTGCTTTGGCGACCGCTCACGGCTTCTCGGCCAGAACCGCGATCCGACACCACCCGCAATAATTACTGTATAAAGATTTTTTTGATTTATATTCATTATTCAAACATTGTTTTAAAATCACGGAGAATTTCAATCGCTGAATCCAATAAACCTGTCCGATTGTTTTGTTCACTTTGCACCCATTGGTTTACCGGATCTTGAATATTTGAAACAATGTTCATAACACGAATATCGTCAAGGTATTGATTATCTGAAATATAGTTGAGAAACTCCGTAAGCAATTTACAGAATAGTTTATAATCTTCCTGAGCTGACTTGGCATCAAGTACAATATTACATTCACTAAGAACATTAGATAATAATGTCGTTCGATCATCATTTCCACTTTGGATGGACTCTAACAAGCGTTCCAATAAAGCCACGAAACTGCGTTCCTGTTCACTTCCTATCGTTGTGCTGTCGCCCACCGATGGTGTCTGCGAGGGAGTTTGAAGTTCTTTCCCCCAAGAATCAAGCAGCACTTCCGGTGTAGCTGTTGTATCCGGTGACGGCGTCAATTCATATGCAGGTTCCGGCGAGACCGATTCATGTTCTTGTGAAGATGAAATATCTGATGATTCCGGAGTAGAAATCGTTTCTTGTGACGGCATTGGAACATCTCCTAAAGCGTAGCGTAATTTTTCAAAAACGAGATTTTCTTCTGCAAGTGTTGATTCATCCAGTGTTGCATCTTTTTCAACTTTATCTACAATCCACATCAAACTCAAGGCAAATTCAGTGAAACCCTTCACCCGATAGAGAGAATTGAGTTCCATGTTAATATCAGAGGCAGAAGTAATCCTGTCTCGAATCCGATCGAGAGTGGTTTGATGTTCGTACGAGCGAAGCTCCCATTTCGGCAGGCGCTCGAGGAGTATAGAGATATATTTCTGTGAGCGATTCATATATTCCTGTTTATTCGTGGAACACAAGATGGCACTGCACAAAAATTCTCAGAGGGATTGCCTAAATATATCAAAGGGTACATTATCCTGTAATTTACAATCGTTTTTACTTTTAGTCCGGCGTTTTTGCAAATGGCTTGGAGATAGAAATCTGCTGCGCCAAGATCAATAACTGCAATAGTAGAATTAGTGGTTTTCTGCACTTATGAACGCTGCTTCAAATGATGAATGACTTTATGAGAAAACGATTTGGATGAATATAATCCTTCGCATCTTGATTGTCAACGTATACTTCAAGAAATATAAAATCTCTCAAAGTTCGTTCTATTAATTCGCACCTGCAATCTTTAAACGGTTTATCGCACGATAGAATGCAAGCCGCGCACGTTCAAAATCAATGTCCGGCTTCCTTTCAGCTATGCGTTTCTTAGCACGATCGCGGGAGGCTTTCGCTCGTTCTATATCAATTTCATCTAACCGTTCTGCTGTTTCAGCCAATAAAAGGATATGATTTTCCCTTACTTCAACAAAACCGCCCGAAATGGCATAATGGGACTCAGAGCCGCCTGCTTCCTTGATCTTGACTCCGCCGATTTTCAGTGATGAAAGCAACGGCGCATGATTATAAAGCACCTGAAATCCTCCCATAACACCCGGAGCGCTAAAACTTGTCACTTCACCTTTAAAAACGATGCACCGAGGCGTTACGATTTCCAAATGAATAATTTTCTCAGACATATTTATACTGTCTATAGTTGTTTAGCTTTCTCGACTGCTTCTTCAATTGTGCCCACCATCAAGAACGCATTCTCAGGAAGACTGTCATATTCGCCATCAAGAATGCCTTTGAAGCCTTGAATCGTATCATCAATTTTCACATATTTGCCCGGGATAGAAGTGAATTGTTCCGCAACAAAAAATGGCTGTGAAAGAAACTTCTCGATCTTTCGAGCACGCGTAACTGTCAGCTTATCTTCATCAGAAAGCTCATCCATACCAAGAATACTGATGATATCTTGAAGATCTTTGTAAGCCTGTAAAACCTCTTTCACTCGTTTTGCAACATTATAGTGTTCCGCACCGAGGATATTCGGATCGAGAATACGTGAGGTAGAATCCAGCGGATCAACTGCGGGATATATTCCCTTATCGACAATCTGACGACTCAGTACGGTCGTTGCATCCAGATGCGAGAAGGTCGTTGCAGGCGCCGGATCGGTCAGATCGTCTGCAGGAACATAAATCGCCTGCACAGAAGTGATAGAACCTTTTTGGGTCGATGTGATTCGCTCCTGGAGCTCCCCCATTTCTGTCCCCAGAGTCGGTTGATACCCAACAGCTGACGGCATTCGTCCAAGAAGTGCTGAAACTTCTGAACCGGCTTGCACGAATCTAAAAATATTATCGATGAACAGAAGAACATCTTTCCCTTCTTCATCACGGAAGTACTCTGCCATAGTTAATGCGGTCAAGCCGACGCGCTGACGCGCACCGGGAGGTTCATTCATTTGTCCGAATATAAGCGCTGTTTTAGCAAGAACGCCTGATTCTTTCATCTCAAGCCAGAGATCATTGCCTTCGCGAGTGCGTTCTCCCACTCCGGCAAATACAGAATATCCGCCATGATGCGTTGCGATGTTATGAATAAGTTCTTGAATAATAACGGTCTTGCCGACACCGGCCCCGCCAAAAAGTCCTGTTTTTCCACCTTTTGTGTACGGTTCAAGAAGATCAACTACCTTAATCCCAGTTTCAAACATTTCCTTTTTCGTTGAAAGCTGATTAAAACCCGGAGCTTGACGATGGATAGGATAATGCGTCTTTGCCTGAATAGCTGGAAGTCCATCAATAGCCACACCAAGCACATTAATTAAACGGCCCAGTACTGCGGGACCAACAGGAACTGTAATAGAATTACTCGTATCATATGCATGCATCCCCCTCACTAAGCCATCTGTTGAATCCATTGCTACTGTGCGCACGCGGTCTTCACCCAACTGCTGCTGCACTTCAACAATTAAATCTTCTTGTATCCCTTCAACATTTTTTCTTGGAATTCGGACTGCATTCATTATTTCGGGCAACTTGCCACCCGAAAAATCGATATCAACAACTGGTCCAATTACCTGGACGATTTTACCTTCGTTCATATAATCCTTTCAATAACTAATATTTTACTAAACTTAAGTAAATTATGAAAAGATGCCGCCACAATCAATGATTTTTTCATATTCACTTTAAGGATAACTTTAAGAAGAAAGAAGGTGCGACAAAAGTATTTTAACGGCTATTAGAATGAGCAGAATGCCTCCCATTACAGCTGCTTGCCTTCCAACTTTCTTTGAAAATTTCCGGCCAAGTAAGATGCCAATAAACGAGACAATACCGGTAACAATACCGATAACAAAAGCAGGATACAAGATGGACACTTTCAACAATGCCAAACTCAATCCAATCGCTAAAGCATCCAGACTTGTCGCAATAGAAAGAATGACAAGCATCATTCCCCTGCTTGGATCTTTTTGAACAACACGTTCATAACCGGTTCGTGTAGATAGAATCATGTGTATAGCGACCCATAGAAGAAGCCCGAATACAATCCAGTGATCGAACGATTCTATATAGCTTTTGATGCTTAAACCCGCAAGCCAGCCAAGAATGGGCATTAAAAATTGGAAAAGTCCAAAATGAAAGGACAGCCGAAACACAGCCCGTGGTCCTACAGCTGCACCGGCTGAACCTGCACTTATTGAAACTGCAAATGCATCCGAAGCTAAACCGAGTGCAATGAGAAAAACCTCAAGAAATGACATCATCTATCTTCTGTTAATATTCAAAAACAAGAAATATACTCAGCGGCGGATCAGTAATGACGATTTTTACTTAAGTTCAAGGCGGGATTTCTCTCCAGATGTAAATCGAAATTCAGCTTAAGATCCACATCTTACAAAATGAATTTAATTAATCAGTACCGTAATAAAATGGAGCTGGTGGTCGGACTTGAACCGACGACCTGCGGTTTACGAAACCGCTGCTCTACCACTGAGCTACACCAGCATTTTGCGGAACGGGCTTATTTCTTCGTTCAAATGACACTCAATTCATTCCTAAAATAAGTTTTTAGTGCCTGATTGAGTGCCCGAACAACTGAAGCCATAAATAAAAAACGTCAAGCGAAGCGAGGTTTCCGTTCTCGTGGTACTTGACGTTTTCAGCCTTTCGGCTATACATTTTCTTTTTTTTATTTCGGAAACGTGCTTCTTAAAGTCTTATATAATATACGAAAGGTTAGCATGTATGGCAATATTGTTTTTATTTTTTCTCTGTTACTGCGTTCCTACAATTTTCATTAGATACATTGTTTTTTTGCCCTTCAATAATTTCCATAGCTTCTTTTAAAGCCTGATCCATCCATATTGAATATTCTTCACCTCGTACTTGAGAATGGAATTCTATCGACATTGGTTCTTTAGCCTCATTTAATTCGCCTGAGACTTCTAAAAACAACTTAACAGCCCACGGCTCTCCATCCTTAGCCTTTGCGGTAAGAACTTTAAGCACTTCGGGAACTTCACTTTTAAATAGTTCCTTGTATATGGAATAAACAGCTTCCTGAATATCCGGATTTCGACGTATGTTTCGTAATTGTCTTTCACCAATACCTATTCTTTTAGCAACAATAGACCAGTTTTCGCTTGGTTCTTTGGCAACAATCTCCTCCACCACCGTCCTTTGTGTCTCATTAAATTTAGTCAACAAAACGGCAATTTTCGGTATACTCTTATAATCAAATTGCTTTAATTCTTGTAGTTTTTTCATTTCCCATCTCTTTCTATTGATTAAAGTTCATGTTCTTGCTTGTCGAATAAGTGCGTTCCACTCTTCCGGTGAACGGTTCAATACAATTCGCCTTATAGGCAAAATATATTGTTTCTCATATTTCCGAGACTTATTTAAATTCAACCCATATACGCAATTCCTGTTAAGCTTGATATTTTCCATTTTCTCAACCTGTTTCTCCATTAGCTTCATTCTCTTGATCTTTCGTTGTTTTCTCTTCGATATATTCAATTCAACTTTCATTTTCTTCTCTTTCAAAATGTACGTACTAACCCTTATACTTAGCACCGTCCCTGCTTGTGCTTCTAATCTTTATCTTATACTCTTGGCTGTAGAGTACAGTGTCATCATTCTGCTATTAACAGAAGGAAAAAAGATTAGGACGCCTGAAATACACTACCATCAGTCTTTTACCAACACCTGCACCACTGGAAAACATGTTGGCTATACACCTGAACCATGCTATCTGTCCTTTAAGACGTGCCAAGTACAGAAGTGTTAAGGGTCTCACTCGCTCTGTTTTAAAGCATGGGTGTCTATCTTGACGTTGTGAACTCGGTTTCATCGGCTTCCGCAAAGTTGAAACCGTCATATAAAGACTTTGCCATATTGACATTATCGTTTTATCTAAACAAAATTTTATTTCACTACAGAACAACATAATTATTCCCAATACGGTTGATAGGCTGACCAGTCAATTGAAAATTCAAACCTCTTGGTAGCAATCTTCTCCGCTTCATTTAAAGGAAGCAATTTCATTTCACTTTTTTTTCCATCCCCTCCCCAAAAGGTCTGAAAGTTCCTTGTTACTTCTCTTAGAGCTTCAACATCAAATTCATAACAACTCATTCTCACTTTATCAATTGGTACTATATGAACCCATTTCTTTGCCCTTGTTGAAGTTAAACCACTTGGTTTCCCATTATAAGAGACTTCAAGAGCAAGGTTGTAGGTATCTCTAGCTTTTTCTTCAAACTTTATCTCTAAGGGGAGGTTTCTAGAAAACGAAATACAGTCATAATCCTTATAGTATCCTACAGCCAAAAACATGGGTTCGTTAAGTCT
>CAZYAM010000076.1:0-13502 GCA_964645575.1 uncultured Ignavibacteriaceae bacterium | reverse complement strand
TTATTATTTTCACTTTCGGAGGAAGTCCGTCATGAGTTCTGCAATAAACCGTATCTATCGGCGAATCTCTGTGTGCCGGGCCGTAACTTGACGGAGTAAAATTATTGAGATATTGTGCCAACGAAACAGGATTATTTAAATCGGTTATATTATCGCTATATTGCGTCATTCGAGACCATTCGCCATTAATGTATTCGTAACCGTAGGAAGAATAACAGAATCCAATAGCGGGTGCAGCATAAATTGAATTATATCCTGCCCTCTTAGTCCAGACTAAATTGCCGCAATCCATCATTATAATCGGTTTATCGCCCGTTCCATATGCGCCTATATAAAAATGATTCGAAGGCGTGCCGACATATCCTTTTTCCCACAATGGCTTTGAAAACTCACCGTAAAGTGTATCTCCTCGTTTGAACAGTATCCTGTCACTTGTTGCAAAATCTGTAGTAGCCACTTTATTCAGCGTCTTCCACGGTGTCGCCGTCGAAGTGCCGTTATTGGCATCATTGCCGGTCGAGGAAACGTAGTAAGTCGTTTGTCCAAACACAAAAGCTGTAGGGATTTGAAGAAACAATAATCCGTAAAAAATTAAAAATCTTAAGGACTTCCAGGATTTTACACTAATTGTCTTCATGCCAGAGGCTTTCTGAAATATATCCCTCTATAATACTCTGAGTCTTTTCTAATTCAAACTGTATTTATGTTTGCATCTGATACAGCATGAACACAATATTCTTGCTCGTGTTATTTCGCAATTCCTTAAATATTTACTACTTTTTTCTATTTTTTCCCAATCACCTTATCAATCGTTCTTCGCACAACACTCACATCTGCCGGCAAGAGAATGGGCGGATTTGCATAATGTGAATCAATATCCTGAAGCTTTTTTTCATGGTAATCCACTTTGAACTGCGAGAATTTTAGTCCATGCGCTGTAGAAATCACGACTACGCGGTCTTTCTTTTTAATAACTTTCCGCTCGATCATCTTCTGAAGCACAGCAAGGGCAACGCCAGTTTGCGGACAGGTAAACAATCCGGCCTTATCAGCACGTGCGGCAGCATTCGCAAGTTCATGTTCCGTTGCCTGCTCAACAATGCCGTCAAATTCACGCAGTACTTTCACAGCACGCTCATAGCTTACAGGCGCACCAATCTGAATTGCCGATGCAAGTGTTTTCTTGGCTTGTACCGGTTCGTATTTCTTATATCCGTTTTTAAAACTTAAATATAACGGATTTGCATGGGCTGCTTGAGCGCAAATAATCCGCGGAAGTTTCTTGATAAGTCCGAGATCGCGCATCATCAGCAAACCTTTGCCCAGCGCACTAACATTGCCGAGGTTTCCTGCAGGAATAATCATCCAGTCCGGAATTTCCCAATCGAATTGCTGTATGATTTCAATACCGACCGTCTTCTGGCCTTCCATTCGTAATGAGTTCATAGAGTTTGCCAGGTAAATCGAATTATCGGATGTGATTTCTTGTACAATACGCATACATCCGTCAAAATCAGTATCAAGTGAAAGTACTGTTGCACCGTTTGCTATTGGCTGAACAAGCTGTGCTGTAGAGACTTTTCCTTTAGGCAGAAAAACAATGGTGGGAATTCCTGCAGCGGCACCGTACGCAGATAACGCCGCCGAAGTATCTCCGGTTGAAGCGCATGCCACAGCACGAATCGGTTTCCCGTCCGCTATCATTTGTTTGACAACAGACATAAGGACTGTCATTCCAAGATCCTTAAATGATCCTGTATGACTATTGCCGCAGAGTTTTACCCACAGATCAGGGACTCCAATATCCTTGCCTAACCGTTCTGCCCAAAAGCAGTTGGTATGCCCTTCATACATTGAGACCACGTTTTCATTATCGAGAATCGGACATACCCATTCCTTCTTTCCCCATACACCGCTTGCGTAGGGCCATTTGTTGGTTCTCATCCTGTAATCAAATAACTTTTTCCATGCTGCTGCTGTCCGGCGTTTAAGTGTTTTAAGATTATGCTGAACATCCAGCAAACCGCCGCAATTCTCACAATTGTAGATTACATCATAGATGGAATATTTTTTTCCGCATCTGATACATTCTAACCAGCTCTGCTGCATATTGATATTCTCCTGTAACTAATTTATAATAGTCAATATTATCGAAAAACTTAATATCAATGATTAATTTTCAATATTCTTTGTAAATTAACTCGGTTTTCGGGCAGTTATAAGTGATCTGAAACCCATCGTTGATTTAAAGCATATATTGGTGAATCCAACATCTTGCAGCATTTGCTGCATCTCTGAAACAGAGTAACATTTGCCTCTTGTTGACAGCATAAGTAAAATTGAATATTCAGCCGCTTCGACCGGTCCAGTCTTTTGCCTGTTGATATGAACATCATGTATTACCAAAAGGCCTTTAGGTTCGAGCGAATCAAAGGATTTCTCTAAAAGAAACCTTACACTCTTAGCATCCCAGTCATGCAGAACATGAGATAACAGATGCATATCGAAACCCCTCGGCCATTCGTTTGAAAACATATCCGCCGAAATTACAGAAATCTTTTTTGATAGACCTTGTTTTCTTATTGCTTTCTTTGCAATACTATCGACGGGTATTCTTTCAAGAATAGCTGCCCGCAAATGCGGATTTTTATTTACAAGTGCACATGAGTAAATACCCGATGCTCCCGCGATATCGAGAAGTCCAGAATAATCTGAACAATTTATCTTCTCTGCTAATACAGGTGCAAAAATTGCACCCCGACTATCCATCGCAGCAGTAAAAGAATCCGCGAAATCCTTTTTTGCCATTGCTTTTGCCCATTCATCTCCCTTTGATGAATGTGCCCAATGTAATGGTGTATCCGTTTTTAATACATCCAATATGTCCCTGCAGATTGGCCGTTCCTGCAATGAACTGAAATACCCGCTAAGATCTGATTTTGAATCTGCTGTTAAGAATATACGGGCATTTTTACTGATGCGGTATTCAGTTCTCACTTTTCTAACAAGTTCTAAAGATGAGAAAAAAGTAAGCATCACATCTGCCGGCCGTTCTGCCAGTTTTAAGCTTTTGCAAATTCCATAAAGATCGGATGGCTCTTCGCTTAGCCAATTGAAAAAATCTAAGTATCCGATAGCGGTAATGAGAAGATCTGAAGAAAAGACACCGTCACGCCTGCGGAGTAATCCATTAAAAAAACGGCTGTTCATCATACCCAGATTGTTATAACACTGATAATCATCAATGAAAACATCGTATATCCTAATACCTGACTTGCTTTCATCGATTTGACAATCTTAGCAATCATATCGCCCATCTTTAGCCATATCAACATACAAGGGAATCCAACCAATCCGAAGCTTATTGCATAAACAAAAACATTTAAATGAATACTATCCGATTGCGGTAAAAACGCACTGGCTCCGGTGATTGCCATAATCCATGCTTTAAGATTGACAAATTGCATGAAAAACGCCTGACTGAATCCAATTGCCTTTTTTTCCCCGGATTCTGTCTTCACACTGATTTTTCTCAATACAAACGCAAGATATAGCATCCACAACGATCCGACAATTTTCAGCACCAAACCAGCTGCCGGGCTGTTGGTAACAATACTTGCAATGCCGTATCCGGCTGAACAGAGCATAAGAAAAAATCCAAAAAAAATTCCAAATATAATTTTTTTCGAATCATTGAAACCATACGCCTTTCCATAAGAGAGAAGCATCAGGTTATTCGGACCCGGAGTAATAGACATTAAAGATGCATAAAGAAGATAGCCGAATAAATTAAAGCTCATAGAATATATATTTTTCTTTACTTCAGAAAAAATTCCATCAGCCGGTAACCGCTGTCGAACATTATTCCTGTTCCAGCGGCATTTGCTTCCCCGAGAGGCAAGTGAATATCACTTTTAATACCTTCACCCGCCATAGCAAACGGGATTGCCTCATTTGTATGTCCGCGTGTCGATATTGGTGTCGGATGATCCGGCATAACAAGAATACGCCAGCTTTGATATTTTTTTAATTCAGCCATTATTGGACCAACAATATGTTTATCAATTTCCTCCAGCGCTTTTTTCTTTATTTCTGCATCGCCTGCATGTCCCGCTTCGTCCGTAGCTTCGACATGCACAAGCACAATATCATATTTCTTCAGCGCCTCAATCGCCGCAATCCCTTTTCCGCGATAGTTAGTGTCAAAATACCCGGTTGCACCTTCCACTTTTATATGATCGAAACCAATAAGATATGCCAATCCTTTAACCAGATCAACCGCAGTTATAGCTGCGCCCTTCAAGCCGTATTTTTCTTTAAAAGCTTCCATTCTTGCCTTTTTTCCATGTCCCCAAAGCCAGATAGAGCTTGCTTCATTCTTTTTAAGGTTTCTGCGTGCAATATTAATCCGATGATCTTTAAAAAGTATTTCACTCTTATTTATTAATTCGACGAGAACTTCCGAATTCTTCCCCGCTGGCAGCAAATCAGCGATTTTCTTTCCAATATGATCGTGCGGAGGCTGAAGTTGAAGATCCGAAAAGTCATAACCATTCACAATCATAAGGTGTCTATAACCAACTCCCGGATAAAACCGGATACGATCGCTGCCGAATTCTTTATTTAACTCACCAATAAATATTCTACCTTCTTCACTTGAAATATGTCCGGAACTGTGATCAACCATTTTTCCTTCAACTGTCGTCACAAGGTTACATCGAAATATCCAATCATTTTCCGCAACATCGATTTCTTGTGCAACCGCTTCAATCGGCGCCCTGCCTGTATAATATTTCGCCGGATCATAACCGAGTACTGCCATCATTGCTACATCACTGCCCGGCTGAAGAGCGGAGGGTACAGTTTGGCATAATCCTTGCTTGCCGGTCATCGAAATTGAATCGATATTCGGTTTTTCTGCTGCTTCAAAAATTGTCTTTCCGCCGAATATAGGTAACGGCCTGTCAGCAGCTCCATCGGGCACAACAACGACATATTTCCTGCTCAAAAAATTCTCCTTTTATCAATGCGGTAAATAGTGCAGCAGTTTCAAGAGATCAGAGAACACTCCGCCCGCTGTTACATCGGCGCCGGCGCCGGGGCCCTGTACGACTAACGGTGTTTTTGAATACCGTTGTGTGGTAAATGCAATAATATTATCGCTGCCTTTGGTTGAAGCAAGCATATGATTTCGTGGGATTTCAAGAATACCTGCAAAGGCTTTTTTGTCTTCCAATACCGCAACATATCGAAGAACGGAATTATGCATATGAGCTGATTCCAACCTGCGTTTCATTGCTTCGTCATATTTCGCATATTTTTTAAAAAATTCCTTCGAAAAATTGCCTCGCCGCAGCGGCTTGGGTACAAGACTTTCCACTTTTATATCACTCATATCCATTTGTAAACCGATTTGCCGTGCAAGTATCAATAATTTCCTGGCGACATCATTGCCGGAGAGATCTTCGCGCGGATCGGGTTCTGTGTATCCAAGTTTGAGAGCATCTTCCACTAATGCACTGAACGGCATTGATCCGTCAAAATGGTTAAAGAGATGACTGAGTGTGCCTGAGAACATCCCTTCAATTTTTATGATCTGGTCACCGCTTGCTATTAAATCCTGCAGTGTCGAGATAATAGGAAGTCCGGCACCGACATTTGCTTCATAGAAAAACATTTTTTGCCTGCTTTTCACCAACTCGGTCAATCGTTTATAGCGCTGCCAGGGAAGAACATTTGCTCTCTTATTGGGTGTCACAATGTGCATATTTAGCTTAACAAAGTCCTCGTAAAGGTCAACTATTTCAGAACTTGCTGTACAATCAACTACAACTCCATTTGTTAACTGCAGTGCAGCAATATTTTGGAGAAATTCCGAATACGCCATTTTTTTAGCTGAACTGCCAAGAATTTCTTTCCATTGTCTGAGATCAATCCCTTTCGACGAAAAAACCGCTTTACCAATATCATAAATTCCGCACACGCGGACATCAAATCCTTCGGAACGGAGATATGATTGCTGCTGATGAATCTGTTTAAGCAGAGTGCCGCCGATATTTCCCGGACCGATCAAAATTACTCCAAGTTTCTTCCTCGGCTCAAAAAATGCTTCGTGAATAACATTCAACGATAAAAGTTTCTGGTTTTCATCGATAACAAAAGAAATATTGCGCTCTGATGCACCTTGAGCTATTGCTGAGATATTCACATGATTCCGGCCCAACGCCTGGAAAACTTTTCCCGATACGCCGGGAGTGCCTTTCATACCGTCGCCGACGATTGCAACAATAGTCTGGCATGGTTTCTCGTCCAATGATGTCAGTTTAGATTGCAATTCAAAGTGAAATTCACGATGAACCGCTTTCTTTGCTTCCGCTGCATCACTTGTATTAACCGCAAAACAAATCGTATGCTCTGAAGATGCCTGCGAAATAAGAATAACATTTACATGATGCGAAGCAAGGGCGCGAAACAGCCGCTCGGCAATTCCCGGAACACCAACCATGCTCATACCGCGCATTGTAAGAAGCGTACAATTATCAACGGAAGTAATTCCTTTCGCCACACCTTCCCATCGATCGACATGATGCGAGATATGTGTTCCTATTGCTGCCGGATTTAATGTGTTTTTTATGAGTATGGGAATATGCTTGGCAACCGCAGGAGCTATGGAAGATGCATGAAGCACTTTCGCTCCAAAGTATGAAAGCTCCATCGCTTCTTCATACGACATATTCGGGACCACGAACGCTGCAGGAACGGAACGCGGGTCTGCGCTCAAAATCCCGTCTACATCGGTCCATATTTCAATCATAGATGCATTTAACGCCGCTCCAAAAATAGCTGCCGAATAATCCGAGCCATTTCTTCCAATAGTTGTTGTCAGCCCTTCGTCTGTTGAGCCGATAAATCCTGTTACGATCGGTATGAACTGCTTCCTGAACACTTTAAAAAGTTTTGAGAAGTACGATTGAATAGCATGATTTGTTTTCTCAAATTGAACTACAGCATGTGTAAACTGATCGTCTGTTTTCACCAGTTCACGTGAATCCACAAAGCAAGCCGGATGTGTCCGTTGAAGAAACGATGCAACGATTAACGCCGAACATCGTTCGCCAAAGCTTGCTGTTAAGTCGAGCGCCCGCGGAGAACTATGCCGAAGAAGAAATATTCCCTGCAATGTATCGCGGAGCTCCGAGAGAATCGCCTGAAGGTCTGCTACAACCCGCTTCGGCGGTTTACCGTCATGAAGACTCTTCAATGCCGACATGTGGCGGTCAGCAAGTTGTATATACATCGATTGAAATTCTTTATTCCCCAGTTCCGCTTGTCGAGCACATTCCAACAAATTATCGGTTACATCTTGAAATGCCGATATAATAACAACAACTCGTTCTTTTTTTGCAGCACCAAGAATAATCGATGCAACATCACGGATGCGTTCCGGATTGGCTATCGATGTTCCTCCAAATTTCAACACTTTTTTTACAGACATAAAGTTTCCTGTTTCTTAGAATTCACTAAATGGAACTGAATCTTTAGTATTCAATTATTTATATTCCTGCGGCAACCATATCGCCGATTTCTTCTGTTGAATAGCCCATTTTTCCTGCAGCGAGGTTTTTTAATTTACTCTGGACAAGTTTGATAACCGAATTTTCAACCGCCTTGCCCGTTTTTTCTTCACCGATTGTTTCAAGAAGCATTCCAAGTGCGCAGATTCCTGCAAGCGGATTAATTACATGTTTTCCGGTATACTTCGGTGCAGACCCGCCGATGGGTTCAAACATGGATACGCCTTCAGGATTAATATTGCCCCCTGCTGCAATACCCATACCGCCCTGTACCATTGCACCAAGATCCGTGATAATATCACCGAACATATTATCTGTCACGATCACATCGAACCACTCCGGATTTTTCACAAACCACATCGTAGTCGCATCAACGTGAGCATAATCGGTCTGGATATCAGGATATTCTTTCTTTACCTCGTCAAATGTCCGCTGCCAGAGGTCCCATGCAAATGTTAAAACATTAGTTTTACCGCAGAGCGTCACTTTACGTTTCTTACTGTTTCGTTTTTTACAGTATTCAAATGCATATCGTACACAGCGCTCAACACCCTTTCGTGTATTATGTGAAATTTGGATTGCAACTTCATTTTTTGTGCCTTTATTTTCAAAACTTCCCAATCCCTTATATAATCCTTCCGAGTTTTCACGGACAACTACGAAATCAATGTCCTCCGGTTTTTTATTCTTTAACGGACAGAATATTTCATTGTACAATTTTATAGGCCGCAGATTAATATACTGATCGAGTGCAAAGCGTGTCTTTAAAAGAATACCTTGTTCAAGAATTCCCGGTTTCACATCAGGATGTCCGATAGCGCCGAGGAATATCGCGTCAAATTTTTTTAATCCTTCAAGTTCCTCGTCAGTGATCGTCTTGCCCGTTTTTAGATATCTTTCTCCGCCGTAATCAAACATTGTGGTATTATACGAAAATCCGAATTTATTCGATGCAGCTTTCAGTACTTTCAATCCTTCGGCCACTACTTCCGGGCCGGTGCCGTCACCGCCGATCACTGCAATATTGTATTTCTTAGCCATTGTTTTCCTTCTCTCGGATTTATTTTATAGGTTATTTAATATTTTACTCAATTCCCTTGATCTCTCTGTTGCTGTCACAACTGCATTAATCAGCATCGCGCGCAGTCCATGCGACTCAAGCTCATGAATAGCGTTTATGGTTGTTCCTCCCGGAGTCGTTACCTGATCACGTAAGATTGCCGGGTGCAGTCTGGATGTTTTTGCCAATTTTGCCGATCCAAGCACGGTTTGAATAGCAAGCTTTGTTGCAACATCGCGGGCAAGTCCCATCTTAACACCGCCGTCAATCAGCGATTCAATTACCATATAAATATAAGCAGGGCCGCTGCCGCTCAGTCCGGTTACTGCATCAAGCTGGTCTTCAGTGACAATAACAACTTCGCCGACAGCTTGAAAAATAGATTTTGCTATCTTTTGCTGCTCAACAGTGACATGGTCGCCAAACGCAATCGCAGCAGCACCTTCATCAACTGTTGCAGCGATATTCGGCATGGTGCGAACAATACCGAGTTTTGTGCCGAGGATTTGCTGGATGAACTCAATCCGAACACCGGCCACGATTGAAATAACCAGATGGTTTGGCTTTATGGCCGGTTTGATCGTACGCAAAACACTCGCAAGTGTCTGCGGTTTTACGCATAGGAGAATAATCTCCGATATTTCCACTGCCGCACTCAGATCGGCTGCAATACGAATTTTCCATTCAGCAGATAGCGCTTGAAGCCGGGGAAGATTAGTATCGCATGCAAGTATCTTTTTCGGCGGTGTCAGCTTTGCGTTAATGATACCCTTCATCAATGCCGACCCCATGTTGCCTGCACCCAATATTGCAATATGCTTATCGATATGGTGATGCTCTTCGTGACTTTGAGTCATATTTTATCCTTTCGATGCATTCCCGCTTTCCTCATAATTTTTCATTTGATGTTTCGTACTTTTCGATTTCCTTAATAAACCGCCGCAGGTATTCTAATTCATCCACTCCATTTAAAAGACAGAATTTAGAAAACGGATCAATAGGAAATTTTGCTTTTGTTCCTGAAGGAAATGTGATTTCCTGTGCTTCCAGATTAATTGTTATTTCCGCATTCGGCGAATTCTGTATTTCGTCTTTCAACTGTCTATGCTCATCCGCCGACAAAATTATAGGAAGCAATCCATTCTTCATAGAATTGCTGCGGAAGATATCTGCTATCATTGTGCTGATAACTGCGCGAAATCCAAAAGCGGTGAGTGCCCAGGGTGCATGCTCACGAGATGAACCGCATCCGAAATTATTTCCTGCCAGCAATACATGGGCTCCGCGATGCTGCAGCTGATTCAAGACAAAATCCGGTTTAGGTGAACCGTCTGAATTATACCGCCAATCGCAGAATAACTGCTCGCCAAGTCCTTTTTTATCCGTGACTTTTAAAAATCGCGCAGGAATGATCTGATCCGTGTCAATGTTGTCTGCCAACAGAGGAACAACACGGGATGTAAGTGTGGTAAATTTTGCCATATATTTTATGTTCTTTTTAAGTGAATAAATAATTACAATTTTATGGCTTCGACTTCAAGCCGCATCATGTTCACATGGACAATACCGTTTTCGTCGGCAGGATGCTGCTGCAGATATTCATCGGCCAATTGTGAAATAAATAGTTCTCTTTTTTCTTCCGGTAAATGCTGTGTGTATGGAAGCCACGTTGTTCGAATCCATGATTTAAAGCCGGATATTCCCTGATGCACAGCATCCTTGGAAATCAGTTCCGCTCTTTTGGCATTCAATCCTGCTTCGCGCAGCCATAAGCTATACTCATCGGGACTAAAAAATCCATAGGAAAAATTGAATCCGTCAAAGTACTTCCGCCATTCATCTTTCTTAAGCATTCCCGCAAGTGCATTAATTACCTCGTCTGCATTCCCGTGTCCGCCCATTTGTAAAAGAATTTTACCGCCGTGTTTCAGACTTTTATAAATTCCCTTCAAGACAGGGCGATGATCAAATATCCAGTGTAAAGTTGCATTCGAAAAAATAATATCGAATTCATTCTCAAACGATAAATTATTGGCATCGTTAAGTTGAAACCGTAAATTCGTAAAAATATCCGCAGAGAACATACTTTGCGCAAGCTTTATCATATCTTCCGAGCTGTCAATGCCGATAACAGATCCGTTTGGTAAATGTGATGCAATTTCTGCCGTTACTTTACCGTCTCCGGATCCAATATCAAGCAGTCTTTCACTACCTTTCAAATTAAGCTTACGGATAAGCTCGCGTGCCCATCGCTGTTGAACACTCGAGCTCTTAGTATAATCGACTGCATTCCATTTATAAGTTTGCATGTTAATTTATCCGCGTAATAAGGTTCGGACATCCGTAATTTTACCAGTCACAGCTGCTGCTGCTGCTATTAGCGGCGAAGCGAGCAGTGTCCTTCCTCCTTTGCCCTGCCGTCCTTCAAAATTTCTATTGCTGGTTGAAACAGCATATTGTCCTGCCTTAATTTCATCGCCGTTCATTGCGATGCACATCGAACAGCCCGATTCGCGCCACTCTGCGCCGGCATCTGTAAAAATTTTATGCAATCCTTCCGCTTCTGCTTGCTTCTTCAATTCCTGCGAACCTGGAACAATCATTGCACGTACATGCGTCGCAACTTTGCGGCCTTTGAAGACTCGTGCAGCATCGCGCAGATCGGACATACGGCCGTTTGTGCAGCTGCCTATGAAAACAACATCTATCTTTTTTCCGGCAATAGGTTCATCCGGTTTAAATCCCATATATTGGAGTGCCTTTTCCAATGTCTGTTTGTCCATCGCATTCCGCAGACTCGACGAATCAGGAATACGCCCGGTAACCGGTATTCCCATTCCCGGATTAGTGCCGAATGTCAGCATTGGCTCAAGATTAGATATATCCAATGTCACGGTTGCGTCATATACAGCACCGACATCCGTAGGCAATGAACGCCATCGATTCAATGCCTTTTTCCATGCATCGCCTTTTGGAGCAAACTCGCGATTCGCCAGGAATTCAAATGTAACATCGTCCGGCGCCATCATACCGGCACGCGCACCGCCTTCGATAGACATGTTGCAGATTGTCATTCGTTCTTCCATCGTCAGCGCACGAACTGTGGATCCGGTATATTCAATAACATGTCCAGTACCGCCGCCGACACCGATCTTTGCCAACAGTGCAAGAATAATATCCTTTGCCGTCACACCAGGGCCGAGTTTTCCTTCTATACGGACTTCCATCGTTTTTGGCAGACGCTGGAGCAGACATTGAGTTGCGAGAACATGCTCGACTTCGCTTGTACCTATACCGAAAGCCAATGCTCCAAAAGCTCCATGAGTTGCCGTATGGCTGTCTCCGCAGACAATCGTCATTCCAGGTTGTGTATAACCGCGTTCAGGTCCGATAATGTGAACTATCCCGCGCTGCGGATCTTCTTTTCCGTAGAGACGAAAACCAAATTCCTTTGCATTAACTTCCATTTGACGCATTTGTTTTGCGGCAAGTTCATCTGAAATCGGGACAGACGGCGGAAGCGTCGGAATACTGTGATCCATAGTTCCGACCGTGCGATCCGGACGGCGCACTTTGAGTCCCCGGTGCCGTAATCCGTCGAATGCCTGCGGCGATGTTACTTCGTGAACGAGTTGTAAATCGATGTACAGAACGGCCGGTGAATCCGGTTCTTGCACTACAACATGATTATTCCATACTTTTTGAAAAAGTGTCTGTGGTTGAGCCATTAGTTAATTCCATAATAATTATTATTGTTTCACAGCATATTCAAGAATACTGTTTACATGAATTTCCGTTGTGTTAAACAGTTTAAAATTGATAAAATCTCCTTCTTTGAGAATAAAAGGTAATTCCGTGCCGCCTAAGATTAATCCTTCGATACTATTTTGTTTTCTTAAATTTTGAACGATTTCTATAAATGCATTCTTTGTCTCTTTAATATATATTCCTTTCACAAACTCATTTATATATTTATCATGAATATAATTCTGCGATTCAAGAGACGGCGTTACGACCTCAATACCTTCTTTAAAAAATTCTGTTTGATAAAACCCGCCCTGCATCGTCGATTTTGTTCCGAATAATCCGAGTTTTTTACAGCCGGATTTTTTTGCGTTTGCCAAAGCAGATTCGACAATGCTGATCAATGGAAGAATCGATTTATTTCTCAATTGTTCAAAAACGATGTGCGGCGTATTGGATGCTATCGCTGCAAAGTCGGCACTGCCGTTTTTCAATTTTCGAATTTCATCGCTCAAATATTCTACTAACGCGTTTTGATCCTGCTTCGCAACTAAATCCAACATTTTCGTCATATCAATACTGTTAATCAATATTGAAGGATAATTACGAGTATTGTTTTTCTCTTGAAAGCCCGTAATTATTCTTTGATAATACTCTATAGTCGACGGAGGCGCGATACCTCCAATTATTCCTATGACTTTTGTTTGCATTTCTATTTAAACAGTTACACTATCTTTCGGCAGTATTTTCTTCTGTTGTCCCTCTTTTCGTTTCTTCGATGCCAGCGCCCGGTTTAACGCTTCAATATATGCATGAACACTGCCGGTGATGATATCGGTGCTTGCCGCCCGTCCGTTCATTAGTATGCCGTCAAAATCAACTCGAACAAAAACTTCACCGATAGCATCATGACCTGAATGAACAGATTTGATAGAATATTCAGTCAGCTTTCCTACAACACCGGTAATACGCTCAACGGCTTTATATGCAGCATCAACCGGTCCATCACCTGTTGCAGAATCTATTGTCAACTGCTCACCTTGCTTTAATTCGACAGTTGCCGTCGGCCGCAGATTAGTACCACTTGTAATCTGAAGGTTGACCAGGTGATACACTTCTTCTGT
>CAZYAM010000075.1:11043-13633 GCA_964645575.1 uncultured Ignavibacteriaceae bacterium | reverse complement strand
TTTTGTCGGTAATCCTTTATCTCCGATTCCTCAATTACGCTGAGCAGTTACAAAAAAAGAACATTAGATACTGTTAATCTAATGTATTAAATATATTTGAGAGATTGAACCAATTCAGAATATGAAACGCAAAGTATCTCAAGTAGAATCCTTATTTGTTTTTGATACGGAGGAAAGCCGTTGGCAGACTAATGGTATTTTTTCTGATCATTTTTTACGTAATCGCCTCCCATCATCTGAATATTGGCCAAATAATGATAGAGTAGAATTGCTATATAAAAAATTCTCCGAACTTTGGAGGAAAAGATATATTGGTCTTGGGAACGGGAATGAGGAAACAACTCGTAGAGAATTTTTAGAACATCTATTAGATAATCTCGGATTTTCATATTTTTCTAACCTTTCATTACCTGTTTCCAATAGAGCACAAACCCCAGACTACCTTCTTTTTCAAGACGGGGAGACAAAGGATCGAGTTTTCAACGAGAGCCTTGAAACAAAGTTTGATGAGTTTTGAGAAAATGAATGTGCAATTATATGATAACTGATATATTGGAGATGTTAACATGAAGAAAGTGTATTGTGCGATTATCGGTGATATAAACAAATCTCGCCAATTAGAACGGCGAGGCATCGTACAAAAGAAATTTCAAGAAGTAATTGAGCAGATAAATAAGGAATATAAAAGCGAAATAGCCTCAAAGTTTCTTATTACAATAGGAGATGAGTTTCAGGGGATATTACACTCTCCTGCGAAAAGCTATCATATCATTCGACGCATTCAGGATTCAATGGAAGATATTTCTTTTACATTTGGCATAGGAATTGGTACACTTGCTACACCTATTTTGCCTAATGCTGCCATAGGAATGGATGGAGATTGTTTTTATCGTGCAAGAGCCGCTTTGCAGCGGGCAAAAAAAGAAAAGAGAGAATTATTGTATGATTTTCAAGAGCCAGAATCTTTTTTAGTAAATGCAATTGTAGCTACGCTTGATAAACAATGGAAACAGCTCAATAAAACGCAACGAAAAATCATCCAATTAAGGAAAACAGGATTAGAGCAGAAAGCAATAGCAAAGAAGATCGGCATTACCAAGCAAGCCGTATCGAAAGCTATCAATGCGGCGGCTATTAAAGAGATGGAAAAATCGGTTAAAGCGCTGGATTCCTTTTTTACAGTAAAATAATACAATCAACCATATATGTTGACTATAATAAAGTCTACTATATAGGTTGACTTAGCAATAGTCAACCGTGCAGGTTGTCTGCTAAGTCATAATGATGCAGAGCGTTTTGCGGAATAATTTAGTGCGCTGACTAAGATTGATAAATGTGTTTTTAATGAGATATGAGGGATATGTAGAATTGATGTAGGAAAGGAAAGAATATGAGTTTGGAATTCATTTTATCATATATTCTCGGATTCTTTTTATATGAATATCTTCTAAAAAGATATTTTAGCCTTCTTGAGAAAAAATATTTCATACGTGCTATTATAGCATTTGTCAGTATATCGATATTCACGTTAAAATATTATTCCTGGATCGTGTTCTTCAGTATTTTAATTATTCTTATAGTGTTATATATTCTAGAGAGAGTTTTAGCTAAGATTTTAAGCGGCGAAAAATTCCTTTTAGAAAAATTCATAGTCAGAACTACTATTCTTATTGTAATTTTTATAATGCTAGGATCCATTATTACAGACATTGAACCGAACAGGTGGTTTGATATTATTTGGAATAAAGTTATCGATAAACATATTAAAGATAGTCCCAAAATATTACTTTATGCAATATGCTACATTTTTGTTATAGACGGCGGAACAGTAATAGTAAAAGGAATGTTGAAAAAATTTCCCATGCTAACACAAAAAGCAATGGATGCAATTTCGCGCAGTGCCAATGGCAAAAGAAGAAGGGAAAAACCGGTTACAGTACGTTCAGAACAAGAAAATTCAGGTGAAATTATTGGAATCATTGAGCGCATACTTATATTAACATTTGTGTTAGTAGGAAGTTATGAGGCAGTAGCTTTTTCAGTAGCTGCAAAATCTATTGCAAGGTTTAATGAATTGGATGACAAATATTTTGCAGAATACTATTTATTGGGAACATCTATGAGTGTTGGAATTGCTGTCTTAGTAGGTGTTCTTGTTAAACAGCTGATTTAATTCTGTTCTTACAATAGTTATAAAGAAAAATATTATATTGGGATTAGTTTTTTCGTGTTATTAGCTTCAATGAACATAATAAAAAATCTGATTTGATATATTTCCACTAAAGATCAAAAGAATTATTTAAAAAATGGGTGCCTTTATAGGATTTATCCCGACTAAAATCGTCGGCCTGCCTGCCCGCTTGCAGCGAGGCAAGCCGCAGGCAGGGATTCTCAAAACACTTCAGGGTTAGCAAAAATCGCTAACACTGTGTGTTTTGGAAGTATACTACGCTCCTTCGGAGCTTCATATACCAGGGTGGACTGACTACGTCCTAAAAAGCAGGATTTCGTCAACTCTACTTGCATCTCTTCAGGATTTCTGCAGACAGGTCGTTGTTTAGAAAGCTTGGTTTACCAGCTATGACTTTAG
>CAZYAM010000075.1:0-10943 GCA_964645575.1 uncultured Ignavibacteriaceae bacterium | reverse complement strand
AAGAATTCAAAGTTGTGTTAATGAAACCTTCGAATGTGATTTGGTGTTCTTATCTTAAAGCTGATAATAAAAAAAAGGAGGAAATTAACATGACAATTCAAATCGGAAATCAAGCACCTGAATTCACTTTATTCGATACAGAAATGAAGTCCCGCTCATTATCTGAATTTTGCGGAAAGAAAATCATGCTCGCATTCTATCCCGGTGCGTTCACCGGAGTATGCACGAAAGAAATGTGTGCATTCCGCGATACGATGGCAAAGTTCAATGAATACAATATTCAAGTTATTGGCATTAGTGTAGATTCACCGTTTGCTAATAAAGCATTCGCTGCGCAGAATAAACTGCAGTTCCCGCTCTTAAGCGATTTTTCCCGGGATGTAATAAAACAATACTGCGGTATACACGAAAACTTTGCCGGATTGGAGGGTTATAGTGCCTCTAAACGCGCGGTATATATAATAGATAAAACCGGCATAGTTAAATATGCATGGGTTACGGAGAATCCCGGAGTAGAACCGGATTATAATGCTATCGAAAACGCATTAAAATAGCAATCAGATAAAATCTCTTTTGAATTTCAAAGAGATTATTCATATTCTATTATACAAGGAAAACCAATGATTAAAATCGGGAAAAAAGCGCCCAACTTTAATTTGTTGTCGGGTGACGGAAAAAAATACTGCTTAAGAGATTTTGCAGGAAGAAAACTGGTGCTTTATTTTTATCCAAGAGACAATACTCCCGGTTGTACGGAAGAAGCCCGATCTTTTGAGAAAAAACGGACTGCAATGAAAAGGAAGGGCGCAATTGTTGTCGGAATAAGTCCGGACAGTGCAGATTCCCATATAAAGTTTGCAAAAAAATACGGATTGAAGTTCCCACTCCTCGGTGATGAAAAGAAAAAGGTTATAAAAGTATACGGTGTGTGGAAAGAAAAATCTTTATACGGCAAAAAGTGTTTCAGTGTAGACCGCACTACGGTTGTTATTGATGAAAAAGGAATTATCCGGTATATTTTCCATCGTGTTAGAGTAAAAGGCCACGCCGACGAGGTTTTGAACGTTTTGAAAAAGGTAAAATAACACGTGCCGAAGATGTATATTACACGAAGAGAAGTTTTCAGCGCCTCGCATCGTTTGTGGAATCCCGGTCTATCCGAAAAGCAGAATATAGAACTGTTCGACAAGTGTGCTAATCCGAACGGGCACGGCCATAATTTTGTGCTTGAAGTAACGGTTGTCGGCGATATGAAAAACGAGTCGGGATATGTAATGGATTTTAAGAAATTAAAAGCAATCATCCGGGAAGATATTATTTCGAAAGTCGATCATAAGCATTTGAACTATGACGTAGATTTTCTAAAAGATAAAATTCCCACTTCAGAAAACATTGTACGTGCATTCTGGCAGGTGCTGGAAAATAAAATCAGCGGAGCAAAGCTTTCCGTAATCCGGCTTCGTGAGACAGAGAACAATATAGTAGAGTATCGAGGTGAAGAATGACCATTGGAAATGGCGATCGAAAAGAAGCGATAATAAAAGAACTGCTTGCCGAGCTTGGCGAGGATCCGCAGCGTGAAGGACTTCTCAGCACTCCGAGCCGTGTTGCGCGGATGTATGAATTTTTAACCAAGGGATATAAACAAAATATTGAAGAGATCCTGAACAACGCCGTCTTTGAGGAAAAATACAGCGAAATGGTTATTGTTAAGGATATTGATTTCTTCTCGCTGTGCGAGCACCACATGGTGCCGTTCTTTGGCAAGTGCCATATTGCATACATTCCCAACGGGAGAATTATAGGCTTGAGTAAAATGCCGCGGATCGTCGAGGTATTTGCGCGGCGATTACAGGTTCAAGAGCGATTAACGCAGCAAATTGCGGATACGCTTTATCAGCATATTAAACCGCTGGGAGTTGCCGTTGTGATGGAAGCCCAGCATCTCTGTATGATTATGCGCGGTATTGAGAAATTAAATTCTGTCGCGACAACAAGCGCAATGCTGGGTGCGTTCCGGAATGATCAAAAGACAAGAAGTGAATTCCTCACGCTTATCGGCAGGAAACAGTAGCAGCCGATGGAAAAGAAAAAACAGCGGATCGTTTGGATTACAGGTGCAAGTACGGGAATCGGAAGATCTCTCGCAATAACATTCGCTTCACACGGCGATGTTGTCGCTGCAAGCGCGAGAACAGAAGCCAAATTAAACGAGCTGCAGCGGCGGATATCCGAATCTAACGGTACGTGTGATGTGATTCCTTGCGATGTGCAAAGCGAAACCTCGGTATCCGAAGCCGTGAAGAAAATATCAGAAAAGTATATTGATATCGATATTCTCATTAATAATGCGGGAGTTACTTACTTCAAAGATTTTATCGATACATCGATAGAACAATTTGATCATACTATTAATACCAATCTTCGCGGGACATTTCTCGCTGCAAAAGCAGTTTTGCCTGCGATGATTAAAAACGGCGGAGGATTAATATTAAATATTGTATCGTATATCGTAAAAGAAACCTACACGAAATCCGCTGCATATGCGGCATCGAAAGCCGGAATTGAAGCGATGATGAATGTTCTGCGTGCTGAAGTGCGCCGGCAGGGAATCAATATTGTTAATGTTTATCCCGGTGCAGTATCTACTCAAATCTGGCTTCCGGGGCAGCTTGAAAAATACGGTAATCAAATGCTGGCACCGGAGCAGGTTGCAGATATGTTATATGGGATTTCTATTCAACCGCCTTCGCTGATGGTAGAAGAAATTATACTCCGGCCGCAAAGCGGAAATCTACAGGTTTCATGATTCCTAACCTATATCAGGACTGAATGACTCTTTGCTACTATTCTGCCGACTGAAATACGCAGCTGTGTGCTGAAAACTATTGCTGTTTCAGCAAGGCGTGATGTAAAAAGATGGGCAGATTATTCCTGTAACTTGATACATTATCAGTCATTTGATATATTAGAAGTATAAATGAAACGCACACTGTATATCCGAATTACCCTCAGTAGTGTCTTTTTAGCGGTCGTATTTCTTTTTAACGGATGCTCAATTTTTGAACCTATAGGGCATGCGATTTCGCAGGGATATGAAAATTCCATCTCGTATTTCAACGGATACTATAATGCAAAGTGGTTGTTTGATGAAGCAGAAGATGAGTTACGTGAAGACGCTTTAACAAAACGCGGCAAGGAAAGCACGACGCCGGCAGCCGATCGAATTCCTCCAAGTATAAAAGAGAAATTTACTAAAGTCATCGATAAATGCTCAAATATTCTTGCATTTCATTCCACGAGCACGTTAGTAGATGATGCACTTATGCTAATCGGCAAATCTTTTTATTATCAGGCGGAATATCTTAAAGCAGAACGGAAATTTTCAGAGTTATTGACCCAGTATCCTAACAGTCCGCTGGTACAGGAAGCACAACTCTGGTATGCCGAAACGGAAGAGAAATTAGAGAAAACCGATGCGGCTGTCCGTATATGTGAGTCAGTAATTACCGCCGCAAAAACAAGCGATGATGTTGACGTTGAAGTTCAGGCACACAAAATCCTCGGTAGAATTTTCTTTCAGCAGAAGCAGATCGATAAAGCAGTGATGGAATTTGGAAAAGAGATTGAACTTTCCGACGATGACGATATAAAAGCCGAAGCGCAGATAAATCTTGGAAATATTTATTTTTCCGAAGAACAGTATGATAAAGCAGCGGAAACATTTTTAAAAGTCAGTGATTATACATCCGATCCTTACTCTAATTATTACAGCACGATGCAGGCGGCTGTTGCATATAGGAAAATCAACGAATATGAAAAAGGGCTGGTTTTACTTAATGAAATGATCGAGGATTTTCGGTATCAAACCTATCTACCTAACTTGCTTTTTGAAAGAGCCAATAATAACGCGGCAAATGGAAATATGAGTGAGGCGATTGACGAGTATTTCTATGTCGATACGACATATGTAAATACGGAATGTGCACAGCGCTCTGCGTACCGGCTTGGAGTAATATACGAAAAAGAAATCGGTGATTATAAGCTGGCAATGAAATACTACAAAGAAGCAATGTCGGCGGCTTTGCCCAAAATTGCGGCTGACGGCCGACTTAAATCTGTTGCTTTTACAGGATATTTTAATTCTCGAGAAAGATTGAAAAATGCCGATAGTCTTTTATTCGTTCTGACAGATACAACAAAGGAAACAGCTTCAGATACGCTTTATGCAGATTCAGCCGGAGTGGATACACCCCCTGCAGAAGTATCTGATGAAGATACATTTACTGCAGAAGAATCCGGAACGATCGGGCGCGGAACAAGGCGGATTTTTTCCCGCAGGGCTTCACAAGCAGCCGATTCGCTTTTATTGGATTCGGACAGTACAAAACGCAAAATCGATACGGTTGCAGTAGAAAAGACGAGAACCATTTTCGATTCGCTGAAAACAATTCGTTCTTTATTAGATTCGGCGAAATATGCAGTTGAACAGGCTTCGTCTCCGCAATCTTATATCGATGCTGATTCGCTGGCAGTACTTAAATTTATTGCTGATTCAATACAAAGAGATATATCCCATATAGTTGATCAAGTTACAGATTCTCTGAACGTAATCAAAGCTATTGCTGCGCAGGACATGGGTGATATCTTCTATACAGAATTGACAGTTCCTGACTCTGCTTTATTTTGGTATGAAAAATCTCTCACCTGGTCCTATGGTTCCTACCGGAGCCCGCGCATTCTTTATATTCTTGCGGAGCTTTCCAGAAAAAATGCCGGTAAAAACTATAAAACACTTGAAGAATACTATGTGCGTCTTAACCGTGATTTCCCGGAATCCATCTATGCAAAAGAAGCCCAGCGGCTGCTTGGAAAAGTAAGTTCCGAAAAGAAAGCCGATACTGCAGCAATTTACTACGAGCAGGCTGAAAAACAGATCGATGCAAAACAGTACGATAATGCAATTAAAACGCTGCGCAGCATCGTACAATCATACCCCCGGTCGCCTTATACTGCTAAAAGTGAATATGCGATAGGATGGATTTTTGAGAATAGTCTTAAAAGGCCGGTAAAGGCCGGGGCACAGTATAAACATGTTGTGAAGAATTATGGCGGAACGGAGTACGCAAGGGCAGCCGAGAAACGGTCAAATGTCCTTAAACAATATGATGAATTGAAACAGGATACAGCTAAGAACTTTAATGTGAAAGTGAAAACATCAGAAGTTCAAAAAACCGCAGTAGATACAACAAAAAACAAGGCTGTGGAGATAGATACAGTAAAGACCGATACGGTAAAAATGGATACAATCAAAATTGAAAAATCGGATACATCCGGATTAAAAACTTTGGGAATAGATACATCCGGAGCGAAAATAATAAAGACAGACTCATCAGGAATAAATTCCGGCCCTATGGACAAAAAAGTTCTAGATCCCGTGGAAGCCGGAAAAGATACTGTTGTCTCGGGAAAGAAATTAGTAAATTAGAAGTAAATGACCACAAAAGAGAATACAATAAACGGAACGGTACATCAATTATGCGAGGTACAATCTTGCCGCGAAACTGCTGCAAATACATTTCTGCTTCGCTTTGTTTCTTCTGAAATTGCTGCTTCTGCACGACCCGGACAATTTGTTAATGTGCTGGCTGCCGAGACCGGCAAAGATCCGCTGTTGCGCAGGCCTTTCAGTATTGCGCGTGTCGATGGTGATGTCATTGAGCTGCTTTTTAATGTTGTTGGAACGGGCACAAACCTTCTTTCCCGAAAACGGCCCGGCGAAACGATCGATGTTCTGGGCCCGCTTGGCAGGCCTTTCAGTACCGATAGCGAATATGATACGGCGCTTATTGCTGCCGGCGGAATCGGTGTGGCGCCTTTTCCATTTCTAACACAGGATTTAATCGAAAGAAACAAATGTATTGAAACATTTATCGGATTTAGAAATGAAAGACAGATTTATACTTCACATCTGCAGAATATCCATATAGCAACAGATGATGGAAGTAAGGGATTTCATGGAACAGTTGTTCAATTACTCGAATCGTTCTTGAATCGGACGGATCTTGGAAAAGTAAAAATATTTGCCTGCGGCCCAACTGCCATGCTTAGGATTCTTGCGGAACTTGCGAAAATTAGAAAAATTTGCTGTGAAGTATCCCTGGAAGAACATATGGCATGTGGAATTGGAATTTGCCAGGGATGTCCTGTGGAACGCACCGGTGATGGTGCGAAATATGCCCTTGTTTGTAAAGATGGACCGGTATTCCTTACAACGGAAATTACTTTGTGATGGCTCCGAAAATTAAAAATAAAGTTAAAACATCATTCACTCTTCGCGGAGTTGAATTTAAAAACAGGGTCTTTGTCGCATCCGGTACATTCGGATACGGAGATGAAGTCCGTTCATTGGCAGATGTAAGCCGGCTCGGAGGCATTTTTATAAAATCGCTTTCATTAAAACCGCGCGCAGGTAATCCGCCGCAGCGAATTGTCGAAACAACCGGCGGCATGCTGAATTCCATCGGACTCGCGAATATCGGAGTTCATTCATTTATTGAACAAAAACTGCCGTACCTCCGCACGCTTGATACAAAGATAATAGCAAACATTGCCGCAGGTTCTCTGCAGGAATATTGCGATGTTCTGAAGCTGCTGGAAAACCAGGATGGAATTGCTGCATATGAAATCAATATCTCGTGCCCGAACGTGAAGGAGGGCGGACTGAATTTCGGCACCGATTGTTCAATGACGGCAAAAATTACCGCAAGTCTTCGTAAGTTGACGAACAAGGCGCTCATAATAAAATTAACGCCGAACGTGACACATATTTCTGAATTTGCCCGCGCTGTTGAAACAGAAGGCGCTGATGCAGTTTCCGTAATGAACACGCTTATCGGAATGGCAATAGATATCAAAACACGAAAGCCGAAACTTTCTACGGTTACCGGCGGCCTTTCCGGTCCTGCCGTCAAACCTGTTGCGCTGGCAAAAGTATATGAAGTCGCTAAGTCGGTGAAAATCCCCATTTTCGGAATTGGCGGGATTGCCGGCGTTGAAGATGCAATTGAGTTCTTATTGGCGGGAGTAACGGCGGTGCAAATTGGTACGATGAACTTTGTTGATCCGGCAATTTCCATTAAGATTGCCGACGGGATGGCAGTCTATGCCGGTGAACATGGAATTTTAGATATCGGTACACTTGTCGGCGCATTGGATGCGGATTTGAAGTTTTCTGTTCTTCAATCCTGGTTGTAATCCTGCCGATAAAACTGTTTTTTCTTTCCATCTTTGGTACTACGTTGACATACATTGAATCTATCGAGTTCCTCTACAATCTCCAGAAGTTCGGGATGAAATTCGGGTTACAAGGAATCAGAGCGCTGCTCCGCTTCCTCGGCCATCCGGAAAAGCAATTTCCTTCAATTCATATCGCCGGTACAAACGGCAAAGGATCTACTGCATCGATGATTGCGGCAATCTTTACGGCTGCAGGTTATAAAACCGGTTTATTCACTTCCCCGCACATTGTAAGTTTTAATGAACGGATCAGAATTAACGGCAAGCCGATTTCCTCGCGCGCGGTGTCGCGGCTTGTATCAGTTCTTCGGCCGGAAGTCGAAAGGAACACTTCCACTTTTTTCGAAGCGGTAACGGCGATGGCATTCAAGCATTTTGCGGATTCTAAAGTCGATATTGCAATTGTTGAAACCGGTCTGGGAGGGAGGCTGGATGCAACTAATGTGCTTCGGCCGCTTGTTTCCGTTATCACTACAATCGGATTGGAACATACTCATATCCTCGGCACGAAAATAACAGATATTGCTTTTGAGAAGGGAGGTATTATCAAAAAAGGAATTCCCTGCGTAACCGGAGCAAGATCGGAAAGCGCCGTTCGTCTTCTGCAAAATATATGCGATCAACGGAAATCACAATTGATTCGAGTCCGGCCCGAAAAAAAACAAATAAAAAATATTTCTCTCCAGGGAATCGTATTCGATTTTGCTGCAGCAGGGATCAGAATGAAGGATGTGTACGTTTCGATTACAGGTGAGCATCAGGTAATGAATGCATCTATTGCGCTGAATACAATAGAAGCGGCGACCCGGCGAAGAGATTTTAAAATCGGTGAGCATTCTATTCGGAAAGGATTAAGAAATATCCAGAAGTATTCCGGACTTCAAGCGCGGCTGTCGATTATTCGAAAAAATCCTCTTATCCTTGCCGATGTCGGACACAATCCTGAGGCAATTCAAGCCCTTTGCCGCTCGATTCGGAGGCTGCATCTGGGCAGAATGCACATATTATTTGGCTTAATGCAGGATAAAGACTATAAGCGGATCCTAAGATTGCTGCGGCCGGTTGCAAAATCATTTTTTGTTGTGGAGGCAATTACAGACCGGTCTCGTAATGCATCAGAATTAGCAAAAGAATTGCGCCGATTAAAAACGCCGGTAGTAGAATTCACTAATGTTATAGGCGGTGTTAAGGAAGTTCTCCAGAAGCACAATGATATCCCGATACTTATTACAGGCTCGCATTTTGTAGTAGGCGAAGCAATTGCTTTCTTAAAAAATGAAAAATACTTGACAATCAATCAATAATCGTGTATACTAAAAGGGTAAAATTATAGATAAGTTTTTCCGGTTTATCCGACCAGGGTTACTTCATAAAAAAATTATTTCGTTCCATTCCAATTATTTGTCTAGAGAAAAATTGTCTGATATTTTGACGATGTTTTTAAAATTCTTAATCCCCTTCTTTCATTATCACAGGTATATTTTTCATGCCAATGGATATCACTGAATTAAAATCCAAAAAGATCGCCGAATTAAACGCGATTGCCAAAGAACTCAACATCATAGGTTACAGCGATCTTCGCAAGCAAGATCTCATTTTTAAAATTCTCGAAGCACAGACCCAGAAAGACGGCCTGGGATTTAGTAAAGGCGTGCTCGAGGTGCTCCCCGACGGGTACGGATTTCTTCGCTCGGTCGATTACAATTATCTTCCTTCGCCGGATGATATTTATGTATCGCCGTCTCAGATTAAGAAATTCGGGCTGCGTACGGGTGATACCGTAAACGGCCAGGTTCGCCCGCCAAAAGAAGGCGAGCGGTTTTTTGCGCTTTTACGTGTAGAGGCAGTAAATGATGACCATCCGGATCTAATCCGTGAACGCGTCCTATTCGAGAATCTTACGCCTATGTATCCGTCGTCGCGAATAAAGCTGGAAACCATTCCCGGTGAATATGCGATGCGCATTCTCGATCTCCTTGCTCCGGTCGGGAAAGGCCAGCGCGGTATGATAGTCTCACCGCCTAAAGCCGGAAAAACCATCCTTTTGCAGAAAATGGCAAACAGTATTACAAGAAATCATCCGGAAGCTAAATTAATTGTACTGCTTATCGACGAGCGCCCTGAAGAAGTAACGGATATGGATCGTTCTGTAAGTGCCGAAGTTGTAAGTTCCACGTTTGACGAACCCCCCGAGCGTCACGTTCAAGTTGCCGATATGGTGCTGGAAAAAGCAAAAAGATTGGTTGAATCAAAAAAGGATGTGATTATTCTTCTTGATAGTATCACGCGTCTTGCGCGGGCACATAATACCGTGGTTCCGCACAGCGGAAAGATACTTTCCGGCGGTGTCGATGCAAATGCATTGCATCGGCCAAAACGGTTCTTTGGCGCTGCCCGAAATATCGAAGAGGGTGGAAGTCTGACTATTATCGCGACTGCATTGGTAGAGACCGGCAGCCGGATGGATGAAGTGATCTTTGAAGAGTTTAAAGGTACCGGAAATATGGAAATTGTGCTCGATCGCGGGTTGAGCGATAAACGAATTTTCCCGGCAATCAATGTGAACCGCTCCGGAACGCGTAAAGAAGAAATGCTGCTTGAACCGGACGATTTGAACCGCGTATGGATTCTTCGCAAGTTTATGAGCGACTTGGAGCCCAGCGAGGCTATGGAACTGCTGCTCGATAAAATGAGAGGTACAAAGACGAATAAAGAATTCCTTAAAGTAATGAATAGTTGATACGCTGAATAGCAAATCGTGGATAAATTCGAATAATCCCCTCAAAGGGAATCTTTTGTAGAGATTTATATTATAAAAGAGATGTCCAAAAAAGGTCATCTCTTTTTTTATAATTTTATTTCTTCGGTGAGTGGAGAAAATGGGGAATATCGATCATCGACTGAAGATAAACAAACAACTTCAGCACTCGTCCATCTCTGATTTTTCGATCAGATGTTTCATATAATGGTTATTTTTGTCAACCAGAATTTTAATCGGTTTTTTAGGCCGGTCGGATATCTGGAACGACATAATAATAACTTCATCGCCTTTGTGTACTAGATGCGCTGCAGCTCCGTTTATACCGATAATGCCGGATTTCTTTTTCCCCTTGATAACATAGGTTTCAAGCCGGTTGCCGTTTGTATTATCCACGATCAGGATTTTCTCATACTCGGCAATATCGGCAAGCTCCATTAAGTGTTCGTCAATTGTAATCGAGCCGACATAATGGAGGTTTGCTTCGGTAATAATAGCTTTGTGTATTTTCGACCTAAGATATATCCGCATAATTAAAAATCCCTGTTTTATTGTACATCTATAAAGTACTCACAAGTCACCGGATATGCAAAAATATCGTTGTTTGAGTGTCTTATTCCTCCTGCCTTTAGATATCATATTTCGCATTTTTCACAATTTGCTACAATTGTAGTATAGGAAATTAAGCGGGGTTGAAGGAACATATGAAGTATATGTTGGTGGATTGTCCAAAAAGAATTTGAATTACGGTGGTTGAAGACTTCCGCTATTATAGATAGCGGACAGGTCATTCTTCGTAAGAAAGCTAAAGGGGCGAATTGAATTCACCCTAAAAAGTAAAGCGAGTTTCCGCTGAAGGCGGAAACGTGGCAATCTGCTAAAAAAG
>CAZYAM010000074.1:0-13794 GCA_964645575.1 uncultured Ignavibacteriaceae bacterium | reverse complement strand
TTCTTGATGGTACAGGTAAGGGGAAAGGAGTTACCTATCAGAAAAGGAGCGGACTTTGCCTGGAATCTCAGTGTTATCCGGATTCACCTAACAAACCTGAATTTCCATCTGCTACGTTAAAACCCGGCGAGGAATATCATCAAATAACGATCTATAAATTCTCAACAAAATAATTATTTTGCAAAGGAGACATTTCTCATGAGTATTTTACACCCGATCGATTGGATTGTGATTGCAGGGTACTTTGGATTAATTGTCGGCATTGTTCTCTGGGTGATGAAAAAACAAAAGAAAACATCCGACGGTTACTTTCTTGCGGGACGTGAGTTAGGTTGGTTTATTATAGGAGCATCGATATTTGCTTCCAATATAGGATCTGAACATTTAGTCGGCCTTGCATCTTCCGGAGCAACAGACGGTGTGGCAATGGCCCACTATGAACTTCATGCGTGGTGTCTGTTGGTATTGGGATGGGTGATGGTTCCTTTCTATATGCGATCGAAAGTTTTTACTATGCCAGAGTTTCTTGAAAGGCGATTTTCACCGACCTCCCGTACTGTGCTTTCTGTAATTTCTCTGGTTGCATACATTCTCACAAAAATTGCAGTCGGGATTTTTGCAGGAGGTATAGTATTCTCGGTTCTTCTTCCGGATATAAACTTATGGGGGCTGGACAGTTTTTGGGTTGGGTCGTTTCTTGTAGTTGTTATTACCGGCCTATATACGATTGCGGGAGGAATGAAAGCCGTTGCATACACGGAAGCTCTTCAAACAGTCGTTCTGATTATCGGTTCCGCACTGGTTACAATCTTCGGTATTCAGATACTCGGCGGATGGTCTGAATTGAGGGCAATTGTTCCTTCAGAAATGTTTAACTTGTGGAAACCGATCGTTCCCGACGGTATGGAAAGTACTTGGGCACCGATAAGGGAGTCGGGGAGAATGGCTTGGTATTTCAATGATAATTATCCCTGGATCGGAATGCTTATCTGCGCGCCTGTCATCGGCCTTTGGTACTGGTGTACCGATCAATATATTGTTCAAAGAGTTTTAACTGCGCCGAATGAAACAGAAGCACGGCGAGGTTCCATTACAGCTGCTTTTTTCAAACTTCTCCCTGTATTTATATTTATTATACCGGGAATAATATGTTATGCACTTGCTGTCTCCGGAAAAATGCCCGGATTTAATGAACTGCTTATAGGCCCGGATGGAAAAATCATCCGCGACAATGCACAACAGGCATTCCCGTTGATGGTTGCGAATGTATTACCCATCGGTATTCGGGGTATCGTCGTTGCCGGACTTCTTGCAGCTTTAATGAGTTCGCTGGCAGGTGCATTCAACGCGTGTGCAACTTTATTCACCATAGATTTCTACCAACGCCTGAAACCGGGTATTTCCCAAGAACGGCTGGTATGGGTCGGAAGAATTGCCACTGGAGTTATGGTGATTATCGGATTGCTCTGGATCCCTGTTATTCGAGGCGGCCGCGGTTTGTACGATTATCTGCAGGGAATGCAGTCATATTTGGCTCCTCCAATATTCGTCGTTTTCTTCCTTGGCGTGTTCTATAAACGATTGAATGCAAAAGGATGCCTATGGGCATTAATTACGGGATTTCTTCTGGGATTATTCCGGCTTGCTGTGGATACACCTGTGAAACTGATGCAGGGATTCCAATATGAAACCGGATCGTTTCTCTGGATCGTTAATAATATATTCTTCCAATACTATAGTATGATCATACTTGTAGTATCGGCGGTTGTGATGGTTGTGGTAAGTTATTTGTCAGAAGTTCCGGACTATAAAAAAATCAGCGGCCTGACTTATGCGACCAAAACTGAAGAGGATAAGCAAACAACGAGGGTAAGCTGGACAGTTTCGGATGTAGTACTCTCAGGAATTGTTCTGGCTTTGATTCTTGCCGCATATCTCTACTTTACAGGTTGATAAATCGGAGGATAGGTTGAGTAAATATGCAATTGGATTGGATTTCGGAACGAATTCTTGTCGTTCTCTGATTGTCAATGTTGCCGATGGAAAGGAATTAGCAAGCCATGTTTTCCAATATCCGTCGGGAAAGGACGGAGTGATTGTGAATTCTGCCGATCCGCATCTGGCGCGGCAGAATCCTGCTGATTACTTATTAGGAATTGAGACGACAATAAAGAAAGCTCTCAAAAAAGCAAAAGAAGTCCATCCAAAATTTTCCCCAAAAGATGTAATTGGAATCGGTGTTGATACTACCGGCAGCAGCCCGTTGCCGGTAGATATCGACGGACAGCCGTTATGTTTTGGAAAAAAATTCAGGAAAAATCCTGCTGCGATGGTTTGGCTCTGGAAGGACCACACGGGCTATGCAGAAGCAGCGCAAATCACCGAGCTTGCAGCGAAGATGCGGCCGCAATATCTTTCAAAGATTGGCGGTACTTATTCTTCTGAATGGTGGTGGAGTAAAATTCTTCATTGTAAAAATACTGCACCGGAAGTCTTTGAGGCCGTTCACAGCTGGGTAGAAATCTGCGATTGGATACCTGCCCATCTTGTCGGCGAGCTTCATCCGAACAGAATAAAAAGAAGTATCTGCGCTGCCGGGCACAAAGCAATGTTTAATAAATCCTGGGACGGATTGCCGGATATTGAATTTCTCAATGCTGTTTCTCCAGGGCTTGGTTCAATAAGAGGCCGTTTATATAATATTGCCTTTACTGCGGAAAATCTTGCCGGTTATTTATCGCAGGATTGGTCAAAACGATTAGGACTTACAACCGATGTCGCCGTAGCAGTTGGCGCATTTGATGCACATATGGGAGCTGTCGGTGCCGGAATTTCTACAGGAACGATGGTAAAGATACTCGGTACCAGTACTTGTGATATAATGATATCACCCAATGACCAGACATTAAACGATATACCGGGTGTGTGTGGGATAGTTGATGGGTCTGTTGAAGGCGGATATTATGGAATAGAAGCCGGACAGTCTGCAGTCGGTGATATTTTCCTCTGGTTTGTTAATAATCTTGTTCCCGGATCTTACGGCAGAACGCAGGATGAAAAATTTAAAAATCTCCAGATGGCTGCAAAAAAGCTCAAGCCCGGGGAATCGGGCTTACTTGCATTGGATTGGAATAACGGTAACCGTACTATCCTTGTCGATGTGCGTCTTAGCGGTCTAATACTGGGCCAGACACTTTATACAGAACCGCATGAAATATACCGAGCATTGATTGAGGCGACGGCTTTCGGTGCACTTGCAATAATTGATCGAATAGAAGAATATGGTTTAAAGATCAATGAGATTGTCAATTGTGGCGGAATTGCATCAAAAAATCCGTTGCTAATGCAAATTTATGCTGATGTTACAGGCAGGCCGATGAAAATTTCAAAAAGCGATCAGACACCGGCGTTAGGTGCGGCAATATTTTCGACAGTTGCCGCCGGGGAAAAAGCGGGCGGTTTTGATTCCGTTGATAAAGCCAAGCAAAAAATGACGGGAACGGGAAGAAAATTTATGCCTGTTCAGGAGAACCACGAAGTATATAAGAAATTATATCTTATTTACCGCCAGCTGCATGACGGATTTGGCACTAAAAAGTGGTCTGGAGGTATGTTTAATGTGATGAAGGATTTACTGACAATTCGCGATCAGGTAAGGAAATCAGGATAAGTTATTTAGAAGGCCGGCCGGTTCATTAATAATTTATATTGAAAAAAATGAAAAGATTATTGGTCTTTATCGCATTTTTATTTTTATCTGTTATTCAATGTGCAGGGCAGTCGGATAAATATGCAGGTTACCCCATTTCAATGGTTGATATTAAAAAAGTAGAACTCACAGATAATTTCTGGCTTCCTAAAATAAAAATCGTGCAAAATACGACGATAACTTATGGTTTTGAAAAATGTCGGAATGAAGGCAGGCTGGAGAATTTTCTTTTAGCCGGAGGCAAAATGCAGGGGAAAGTCAGGGGAAAAATGCCTTTCGATGATACTGATATATATAAAATCATAGAAGGTGCATCTTATTCTTTAATCAGTGCTCCCAATAAAGAATTGGATAATTATCTTGATTCGATCATTAGTATTATTAAAATAGGCCAGGAACCGGACGGATATATTACGACGTGGTTTACAATCGATGCTGATAATCCTCCTGCAACGTGGGTACCGAAAACCGGTAAGCGCTGGACTCGCGAAGAATCCAGTCATGAACTTTATAACAGCGGTCATATGTTTGAAGCTGCTGTTGCACATTATAAAGCGACAGGCAAGCGTAATTTTCTTGATATAGCGATTAAGAATGCCGATTTACTGGTTAACAGCTTCGGTCCCGGCAAGCTTACAATACCGCCGGGTCATCAAATTGTTGAAACAGGATTGATACAGCTTTATCGTGTCACCGGTAATGAAAAATATTTAATACTTGCAAAATATTTTCTCGACTGGAGAGGCGATTCAACAACTCATAAACTATACGGTGATTATAGTCAGGACCATAAATCGGTACTGCAGCAGAGTGAGATTGTCGGGCATGCAGTACGGGCGGTATATATGTATGCAGGTATGACCGATATTGCGGCTATTTACAGAGATTCAGCATACTTAAAAGCAGTAATTAATATCTGGAATAATTTGATTGAAAGGAAAATATATCTTACCGGCGGAATAGGAGCAAAACATGAAGGCGAATCGCTGGGTAAAGATTATGAACTTCCTAATCTGACTGCATACGGCGAAACATGCGCATCGATAGGTAATGTCTATTGGAATACCCGTTTATTCATGCTTTCGGGCGACGCAAAGTATTTTAACATAATTGAACGTACGCTGTATAACGGTTTGATTTCCGGCATTTCACTCGATGGAAAAAGCTTCTTTTATGTGAATCCGCTTGAAGCTGACGGAAAATTTAAATTTAATTCGGGTGCGGGAAAGCGTCAATCCTGGTTCGATTGTTCATGCTGCCCAACGAACCTAATTCGTTTTATTCCTTCACTGCCGGGCTTGATTTATGCCGTACAAAAAGATACTCTGTATGTTAATATTTATGCTTCAAACAAAGCGGAAGTGAATTTACAAAAATGTGCGGTAAAAATAGAACAACATACAGATTATCCATGGCACGGGGAAGTGAAGATAAAAATCAATCCTGTGAAAAAAGAGATATTTACTCTTAAGCTTAGATTGCCGGGGTGGACAAAAAATGAAGTTCTTTCAAGCGATTTGTATTCTTATACAGATCATTTGGATAATGAAATTTCTATTTTTTTAAACGGAAAAGAAATTAAATACGACACATACCGGGGTTATGCATCAATTACACGGGAATGGAAACAGGGAGAAAAAATTATAATTCACTTCCCGATGAATATCCGCCGTGTAATATCTAATAATAAAGTTAAAGAAAATGTAAACAAGGCTGCACTTGAATACGGCCCAATAGTATATTGTGTCGAAGGAATAGACAATAATAATCAATTGGATAATCTTACACTCCCTGATTATGTTGTATTGAACATAGAAAAACGAAGCGACTTGCTCAGTGGCATTAATACTATTGTAGGCGATGTCCCTGCCAAGAATACTCAAGGAACAATAAAACTCACAGCCATACCGTATTATGCGTGGTCAAATCGCCAGGCAGGTACAATGAAAGTCTGGCTGCCGCAAAAATAATTGAAAAAGGTACAGGCATGATGTTTGCATTTGATGTTGATTCATATATTAGAAAGAAAAAAATGAGCAAGTGCAGACAACAATTAATTCCAACACTCTTTTTCCTCTTCATAATTTATCAATTATCTTCTGCTTTCGAGAAGCAACCGGACGGTATTTTTTTTGAGCTTGGTAAAAAGAAAACAACGGATATACAATGGTTAAAGATACAGGTATGTACTGAGAGTATAATTAGGATTATTGCTTCACCAGAGAAGTCTTTCTCAAATCGCCAGAGTCTGATGGTTGAAAAGACAGTATGGGAACCTGTCCCATGGAAAGTGAAAGAAGCAGGCGATTGGGCTATTTTATCTACATCGAAACTTACTGTTTATGTCCATTCACGGACAGGCGAGATTTCATTCTACAGTGCAGACGGGAAATTGCTTTTGCGTGAGAGAAGGGGCAGTGGAAAGATTATTACTTCTGCCGATGTTATGGGAGAAAGCACTTATCATATCCAGCAGATTTTCGATTCTCCAAAAGATGAAGCATTCTATGGATTAGGCGGACATCAGAATTCCATTATGAATTATAAGGGGCACGATGTGGATTTATGGCAGAGTAATATGGTGGCGATTGTTCCTTTCCTTGTTTCAAATAAGAATTATGGAATACTTTGGGATAATAATTCCCGGACGAAATTTGGGGACATTCGTGAGTTTCAATCTCTCTCTTCTCTAAAACTTTTCAGTAAAGACGGTGTTGAGGGCGGGATAACAGCCGAATACTTCAAAGATTCGAATTTCGATACATTGTTCGTGTCTCGTATGGAATCGAGAATCAAACATGAATTTATCGATGTTAATGATGATTTCCCTGAGGGATTCCAACAGAATGTTGCTGCAGTAAGATGGAGTGGAGAGATACAATGCAATAAGCCCGGCATTCATAAATTCAGGTTGTACTCAAGCGGCTATATCAAGATGTGGCTGGAGGGTGAACTTATTATCGATGCCTGGCGGCAGAATTGGAATCCATGGACACGTCTTCCTATGCTGGAAATGATGTCCGGCAAAAAATATCAGATAAAAATCGAGTGGATTCATTCAGGAGGTTATATTGGTCTGAAATACCTTGATCCTGATAATGAAGATTATGTAAATAAGCTTTCGCTTTATTCTGAGGTTGCCGATCAAATCGACTATTATTTTGTCGAAGGTGATAATCTTGATCAGGTAATTCAGGGCTATCGCCTGATTACAGGTAAAGCGCCGATGATGCCTAAATGGGCAATGGGTTTCTGGCAGTCGCGTGAACACTACAATTCGCAGGCTGATGTGATTTCGACGGTTAAGGAATTCCGTAAACGTAAGATTCCCCTCGACAACATCGTGCAGGATTGGTTTTATTGGAAAGAAGATAAATGGGGAGATTTTGAGTTCGATTCTACTCGTTATCCTGATCCAAAAGGAATGATACAAACACTTCATAATGATCTTCATGCTAAAATCATGATATCTGTCTGGCCTAAGTTCTATATAGGAACAAAGTGTTATGATCTTTTCAAAGAAAAAGGCTGGCTGTATATGCGTAATGTAGAGAAGGGACAAAAGGACTGGGTCGGTCCTGGTTACGTCTCTACTTTTTACGATGCATATAACGATGATGCCAATAAGTTATTCTGGAGGCTTATGAACGAGAAGCTTTTTAGTCAGGGTATCGATGCCTGGTGGCTGGATTGCTCAGAACCGGATATTCAAAATAATCTCTCAAGAACTGAAACATTATTAAGACAAAATCCGAATGCGCTTGGAACTGCTTCGAGATATCTTAACGCATATTCGCTTATGAATGCGAAAAGTGTTTATAATGGACAGCGCAGTATAAATAATAATCAGCGTGTATATATACTGACGCGTTCAGCTTTTGCGGGTCAGCAGCGATACGCCGCAACGACATGGAGCGGGGATTTGGCAGCTCGCTGGTACGATCTTAAGGCACAGATCTCATCAGGAACAAATTTTTCTCTATCCGGTATCCCTTATTGGTCAATGGATATTGGTGGTTTTTCTGTGGAATCCAGATATGAACATCCTGATGACTCTGATTTAGATGAATGGCGGGAGCAAATGACGCGCTGGTTTCAGTTTGGTGCCTTTTGTCCGATTTTTCGCGCTCATGGCCAATTTCCATATCGTGAAATTTATAACGTTGCACCGGACAATCATCCAGCTTATCAATCTATGCTGGCATACGATAAGTTACGATATTGCTTGATGCCATACATTTATTCTCTGTCAGGTATGGTGACGCACGATGACTATACGATAATGCGTGCGTTGGTCATGGATTTCAATTATGATAAAAAAGTTCTTAATATAAATGATCAATATATGTTCGGACCTGCATTTCTTGTTAATCCGGTAACAGAATATAAAGCGAGAAAACGAGACGTTTATCTACCTTCCGGGACGGGATGGTATAACTTCAGAACAGGCCGGTATTTCAAAGGGGGACAGATAATACAGGCAGATGCACTATATAATGAAATGCCGATTTTTGTAAAAGAAGGATCAATTATTCCGTTTGGTCCTGATATTCAGTATACATCAGAGAAACAAGCCGATTCAATCAGATTGTTTATTTATACAGGAAGGGATGCGTTTTTTAATCTCTATGAAGATGAAGGTGATAACTATAATTATGAAAATGGTTTTTGTTCTTCTATTACATTTAAATGGGAAGATAATAAAAAGATTTTAACTATTGAAGACCGTAAAGGCGAATTCCCAGGTATGTTAAAAGGAAGAGTTTTTGATGTTGTTCTGGTTGGAGAGAATCAAGCAGCAGGTATAGAAAATGCTCCTTCGACCGTCACAGTTTTCTATTCCGGTAAGAAGATAAGTGAAAAAATCGAAATTAAGTGATATGCTTTGCATCGCACGAGATGCTGATCTATATAAACAAATGCGGAAGGAATAACTGTGCTTAAATACTTGAAACAACAGGTTCTTGAAGCAAATCTCGATCTGGTTGCATTGAATCTTGTAACTTTGACTTGGGGAAATGTGAGCGGTATTTCACGCGAAGAAGGGCTTGTTGTAATAAAACCAAGCGGTGTTGAATACAAAAAAATGAAAGTGAAGGATTTGGTTGTGATAGATTTGTCAGGGAAGGTTGTTGAAGGGAATCTCCAGCCGTCTTCTGATGCTCCTACGCATTTGGAGCTATATAAGGCATTTGTTGATATTGGCGGAATTGCGCATAGTCATAGTGAATATGCAACTGTATTTGCACAAGCCTGCAAAGAGATCGTTTGTCTGGGTACAACGCACGCAGACGCATTCGATGGGAATGTTCCGTTAACGAGATTTTTAAAGAAAACTGAAGTGGAAAAGAACTACGAGATTAACACGGGAAAAGTCATTATTGAGCGATTTAAGAAAATTAATCCAATAGCAGTCCCGGGAGTTTTGGTTGCAGGTCATGCCCCGTTTACATGGGGAAAAGATGCAAACGATGCTGTAAAGAACAGTTTAATTATGGAAAGAATAGCCAAAATGGCATTGAATTCGTTTGAATTAAATCCTAAGCTCAAACAACTCCCGGATTATATTCTGAAAAAACATAATAGAAGAAAACATGGACCGGATGCTTATTACGGTCAAAAAAAATAAAAGGAGATACATCTATGAAAAATATTCCGGTCATAAAACTTGGTATTGTAGCGGTGAGTCGAGATTGTTTCCCGATTGAATTATCTCGTAAACGTTGCAAGAATGTTGTTGCAGCATGCAGGAAAGCCAAAGTACCGGTCACGGAAATCGATACGATTATCGAAAACGAGCGTGATGCGTTGAAAGCATTGGATGAATTAAAGAAGAAGGATGTCAACGCACTGGTATTATATTTAGGCAATTTCGGCCCGGAAGGCCCCACTACATTACTGGCAGAGAAGTTCAACGGCCCGGTTATGTTAGTGGCAGCCGCTGAGGATACAGGTAAAAATCTCATTAGCGGACGGGGCGACGCATATTGCGGACTGCTGAGTGCATCATATAACGTCGGTTTACGAAGGTTAAAACCGTACATACCCGAATATCCAATTGGTGATCCGGAAGATGTTGCTTCAATGCTGGCAGAATTTATTCCTATTGCCCGTACTGTTGCAGGTGTACAGAATTTAAAAATACTATCTTTTGGCCCGCGTCCGTTCGATTTCTTAACATGTCATGCGCCAATTCAGCCGCTTTTTGATATGGGTGTGGAAATAATGGAGAACAGTGAGCTTGATTTGTTGGATATCGTTCAGGCGGAAAAAGGGAATCCGGCGGTTAAACATGTTGCCAAAGAAATGAATAAAGAACTCGGGAAAGGAAACACTTATCCAGAACTTCTTGAAAAACTTGCGCAGTATGAATATGCGCTGGAAAAATTCACGAATGCAAACCTCGGTGCTTCAAAATATGCGGCATTTGCTAATAAATGCTGGCCTGCATTTGAAAAGCATTTTGGCCATGTTCCATGCTACGTGAATTCAAGATTGGCAGCAAAGGGCATTCCGGTTGCTTGCGAAGCTGATATTTACGGAGCGTTGAGTGAATATATGTCCATTTGTGCGACTGAAGTTCCACCTGCAATTTTGGATATCAATAATTCTGTTCCAAAAGATATGTACAAGGAAAACAAAAAGGCAATCGGCAATTACAAGCTAAGCGACCTCTGGATGGGATTCCATTGCGGTAATGTTTCCTCGGGATGTTTAATACAGCCGATTATGCAGTACCAATTGATAATGCACAGATTGATGGAACCGGAAAGTAAACCGAATATTACACGAGGCACACTGGAAGGTCAAATAAAAGCCGGTCCGATCTCGGTATTTCGTATTCAATCGACTTCAGATGCAGAAATTCACGCGTATGTTGCAAATGGTGAAGTCCTGAAAATTAATCCGAAATCTTTTGGATCTATCGGAGTTTTTGCAATTAAAGAAATGGGGCGGTTTTATCGGCATGTGTTGATAGAAAGACATTTTCCACATCATACTGCGATAGCATTCAAGCATGCCGGCAAGACACTCTTTGCAGCTTGTAGGATGCTCGGTGTTGAAAAAGTATTTTTCAATCATCCTGCAGGAGTCTTTTATCCTACGGAAAATCCTTTTTAGTTTAGGATAGCAATAAAAGAGATTGAAGCACAAAACCGGGGCAATATATTCTTATTCAACAGGAACGGCGTATTGATTGGATGTCACTGTCTCTTGAATTCCTGGTTATGGGTCTGATTAGTAAAAGAGAATATTATTGAATAGGCAAGGATATATAGAAAGTCGAGCCCTTCTTTACTCGGCTTTCAGCCCAGACGCGACCATTATGTGCTTCAATAGTCTTGCGTACTATAACGAGCCCGAGACCTGTGCTGGATTCACCTGAAGTAGCCTGAACACTGGTTCTGGAAAAAGGTTTAAAAAGTTTATTCATTTCAATCGGAGGAATTCCCTGCCCTTCGTCGCTTACGGAAATGATAAGATTATTATTTTCGCACTTAGTATGAATTTCCACTTTCGATTTTGGAAATGAATATTTAATGGCATTTGAAATAAGATTATTGAGCGCTTGTTCAATTTTTTTACGATCCAGTTGAAGGATCGGCAAGCTGTTTTCTGAACGGTATTCAACGTTAATCTGTTTTCGTCCGGCTATGACGCGGTTCAATGCGACATTGTTACGAATGAGATCCATTAAATTTACAGGCTCAAGGTGGATTGAAAGCTTTCCTGAATCAATTACACTCACATCCAGAAGTTCTTCGATGAGGCCTCGCATGAATTTGCTCGATTGTTTAATCATCTCGAGAAATTCTTTTGTTTCCGCACTCGTCTTATCTTTTAATTCCTCTGTAATTAGATCTGCTGCAGTGTAAATGGTTGTAAGAGGATTGCGCAGATCATGGGCAGCGATACTCAGGAAATGGTTTTTTTCCTGGTTCAATTTTTCGAGTTGAATATTTTTCTGTTCAAGCTGGCGATGAATTTCTAAAAGATCTGCATGGGCTTTATGGAGTTCATTGTTTTTCTGAACAGCGTTATCATACGTCGAAAGCAGAAGATCTATAATCTGCATTCGATCGGAATTGATAAAGTATCTTTCTCCTGCGAACACGATTTCTATTTCGGCATCTTGAGGCTTGTTCTTTCGTATTTCCTGATTTGCAAAAATGTTTTGGATGCAGACAATAAGGAACGAATCCTCATAAGGTTTTGTAAGAAAGTTGTCGGCTCCTGCCTGAAGTCCTTTGATTACATCTTGCGGATCGGAAAGAGATGTAAGAAGCATAATCGGAACGGATTTCAACTTGGGATCGCTTTTTACCTCTTTACATAATGCAAAACCGTCCATTACCGGCATAATAATATCTGTAATAATCAAGTTTGGTTTATTCTGACGAATGGATTCTAAAGCCTTGACCCCGTTATTCGCGGAACTTACGATATATCCGTTTTCTTCAAGGATAAACTGAAGCATTTTAGTTTGCGTCGGACTGTCTTCTACGATAAGAATATTTACTTTTGTATCTGTCAATGGCTTTTCCGGTTATATGCAGAAAATAAATTTATTTTGGTATCAATAAAAATACCAAAAATATATAATTTTCCGCTTTATATCGAATAGAGATTTCTTATTATTTCTTTGCCTTAAGTAAAAATAATACATTAAAATATATAAAAAAACTTATACATTCCTATTTATTAATCAAGGTGATACTTATTGAGTCAAATTCGCGTCATAAGGCAGATAAACCGGTAAAAAAAAGGTTCATATTTGTTATTCCTAAAAAAACCTCATTCCATCTCTTCTTTGTGGTGCTATTTTAAGCTATATTTAAAAATATGAATTATCCTCTATATAAGATGAAAGTATGCGGTTTTTTAAAGAATGAAGATGAATTTGTATATAAGCTTTAAAAAACTTGTTGCACCTCCTCAATTCAAAGATGAGGAACAGAATCGTATTGCATTGATTCTTAATATCATTGCAATCACTTCTATGGTTATTTTAACCGGCCTTATCATTTACCGACTTTTTACGGATTATCTACGTGACTTGCTGCCGATTTTTATTATGTGCTGTGTTGTTTTCGTCTCAATTGTTTTACTGCACCGTAAAAAGCTGCGGTGGTCCGGTACCGTTTTATTATGGTGTCTGCTTGGAATTGTTGACTATCTGGCCTGGATAAATAGCGGTCTTCATGATATTGTTCTTTTTAGTATCCCTGGAATTCTCGTGGCCGCGGGACTCATTTTAAATCGCAACCACTATCTGAATGTTACGGTTGCCGCCTTGCTTTCTATAGGCATGATTGGCTATCTGGAAATTATTGGAATAATTCAGAATGCGTATAGTGTATATACAAGCTGGAGCGATATAATCGATTTTGTGTTCATAGTAGGCCTTACTGCTGTCGTCACTTGGTTTCTCTCTGATAATTTAAGAAAGAACATGCTTCGATTGCAAAATGACGAACAAGAAATTCATATCCAATCCGATCAATTAAGAGAATCTGGTGAACGTTATCGCGCCCTTTTTGAAGGTGCCAATGATGCAATATTTATTCTAAGTAGTGACAAGTTTGTTGAATGTAACTCGATGGCGCTTAAAATGTTCAGATGTGAAAAGCCGGAGGACATTATCGGTCATCAAATAAAGGAATTAACCCCCATTCTTCAGTCCGACGATATGAATTCAGAAGAAAGGATTCTTGAAATTGTTCATTCTGCACTTACTGGAAAATCTCTGCGGTTCAATTGGAAATTCTCCCGGAAGGATGGAACTCTTTTCGATGCTGAAGTCTCTTTAAACCGTCTTGAGTTCGGCAGTAAAACATATCTTCAGGCTCTCGTCAGTGATATTACAGAACGTCTGCAAGCTGAAGAAACTTTGCGTAAGAGCGATGAAAAATTACGTAACATTGTTGAAAACAGCAGAAACTTGTTTTATTCGTGTAACACTGATCTTGTATTTACATATATTAGTCCTCAAGCTATTGATATCTTCGAATGTGAGCCGGATGAACCGATAGTTTGTTTTGCGGATTTCATGACGGATAATCCGGTTAATAAGCTTGGCTGTG
>CAZYAM010000073.1:1171-13827 GCA_964645575.1 uncultured Ignavibacteriaceae bacterium | reverse complement strand
TTGAACCGTTTTATATTGTACAAATAAATGTATTCCAAGTCAAGGAAGAATTTCAGGTTCTATCCTGCTTTTTATCCGTTTTACCTTAATTTACTTTTAATTTCTGTCATTTTGTCTGCCGGAAATTCAACAGGAAATTTACTCTTTTATTTTCAGGATTGTACAAATCCTTTGAAACAAAAAACCTTTCTATAATTGTTATAAATTAGAATTGATATTCGGAATAAGCGATTTTTTTCTTGAGATAAGCAACGTGTTTCACGGATTCAATACTTTAGTCGATTCCCTGATAACAAACTCAGTCTCTAAAACAACTTGCTCGGTTTGAAGTACTGTTGAAGATTCTATGTTTCGAATTAAAATTTCTGCCGCCCTCCTGCCTATTTCATGCTGAGGTGCTCTTATCGTTGTTAATGGGACCGGATATATTTTAGCATAATAGATATCATCATTGCCAATGATAGATATATCGTCCGGCACCCGGATTTTCAATTCTTTGAGAACCGTCATAACTGCAAGAGCCTGTTGATCATTGAAGCACACAATAGCAGTCGGATAATCTTCACGATTTTTATTTTTGAAATATTCAATAGCTTTATTATAACTTTCTTCATAACGAGAGCCTACAAATACAATCATATCATCTCGAAAAATCAATGTGCTTTCACTAAATGCATGTCGAAAACCTTCGATCCTTTCATGGGTATGCGAAGACTGAAGAGGACCGGCAAAATGTATAATTTTCCTATGACCGCTGTCCATCAAATATTTAACTGCCTTTTTAATTGCCTTAGTATTATCTATCGCAACAACGTTTGCCTGTATTCCTTTCACCGCCTCCAATAGAACAAACGGGTAGTTAATCATTTTCAACTTGAAAAGATGATCGATTTCCGATGTCCCTTCTACTATCGGGGCCATAATAATACCTTTGATATCTTTTGCTGAAAAAAGATGAGAAAGTTTTTTCTCACATTCATGATCATCATCGGAACTTGTAATGATAACAGAATACCCTTTGCTGCCGGCATATTCTTTTGCACCGGCAGCAATCGAAGTGTAAAACGGGTAATTTAAATCCTTGATAATTACTCCGATGCTTTTATCTTGAAGACCATTCTTTAAATTTCTCGCAACACCTTTCGGACGAAAATTTAAATTTTTCATCACCTCTAAGATATGATCTCTTGTACTTGGCTCTACTGTATTTTTTATGTTGATAACAGCAGAAACGGTTGCCTTTGAAACTCCGGCTTTCTGTGCAACATCAACAATTGTTATCCTCTTCATTATGAATAATTTCTGCGCCTCTCTGGAAGATATAATATTGAAACGGTTTGATTTCGACTGATTATAAAATATCCTTTATTCTTCGGAAAATCAATAAGTAGCAAGATATAGAAATCCAATTGATTCCCGAATATCAGATATTGATAACGTTTATAAGGAAAAAGGCGTCGTAATGTTGTTTTAGAGCCGGGTTACAGTCTGTGGTTAACTGTTTGAGATGCTGGCCACGAAAGCAGCCGTTCTTGAGGTCAACAAGAAACTCGATCCAGGATGATTCTGATTCTGAATCAGTCAAACGGAAAGAGAGAAACTACTTGGTGCCATCCCGCTTGATACCCATAGTACGGAGCAAAAATTTGCTTTCAACGCCGATGTCTCAGATTTTATCATTAATACCAACGAGTAAGAGATATTCGTAGGTATCTTCCAGTGGCTGCATTCTAATAACGCTCAAGGAGCAAGTCCGCTGTGTCGAAATCGTGGAACGGCAAGATCTTCGATGAGTCCAAAAAGAGTCAATAAGTCTCGTCGATGCTTCCCGTTCCGGTGATTGTTCCTTAAGCCAGAGCGTTCATAGCAAAGGGCGCCTACTTGTTCAAGGGCCGTATGTCCTAAATAACAACTCAAACATTGATTTTATTAAAGTGTCACTATTTGCTCAACAAATGACCAGGTTCTCTCCCGCAATTCTTTAGCATCCGGGCCTTTTTTCTCGGTATTCTTTTCTTTATATTTCAGTTACTTTATCATCGGGTATTATTAACATTTGTCAAGCCTAATTTAATGGATAAACATCCGTTTTCTTTTCACACACAATCTAAAGATCATCCAGTTAATATAACCTTGGAAAAGTATTTATCGATTAAATTTTTAAAAAAAAACTTGCTTTTTATTTAAATGTTAACTATGGTAGCATAAGGAAATTCACGAGCAAATCAAATTTGGTTACCGTAAGGTGATAAAAGTATGGTATTTCTATTCCGCAATTTTTTATCATAGTTGAAACGGTTCAACAATGTTAAATTCCATTTAAGTTTCGTAATTCTAAAATTCGTTTTTTAACCATAAAGAGGTGTCACATGATCAATAGTTTAAGGTCAAGCATTTTTACAACTGCTTCCATCTTTTTATTCTTGTTAATACCGTCCTTATCAAACGCACAAACAGGTTCACTTAAAGGGCATGTATTAGATAAAAGTACTAATGAACCCTTGATCGGTGCAAATGTGATCCTTGAAAAAACAAGCTTGGGAATTGCTACAGATCCCGACGGTAATTATTTAATCCACAGTATCCCTATCGGCAGCTACACGCTGAGAGTTTCCTACGTCGGATATCTTACTGTTACTAAAGCAATCAATATTTCACAGGATGCTACTGTTGAAGAAAACATTTTATTAGATCCTCAGGCAATAACGGTGGGTGTGACGGAAGTGACTGCTCAAATGAGAGGACAGAATCAAGCTATTAACCAGCAACTTACATCCAACACGATCGTCAATGTCGTTTCTTCGGAAAAGATCCACGAACTTCCCGATGCGAGTGCTGCAACTGCGTTGAGCCGTCTGCCCGGTGTTTCTCTTATGAACGGCGACCAGATAGTTATCCGCGGAATCCAGGCTAAATTGAATCAGGTTCTAATAAATGGTATTGAATTACCTTCAACCGATATGAATATGACCACCAATGCGAGCTCCCGTGCAACAAATCTTGGCTTTATATCATCAAATTTACTCGACGGCATTGAAGTCATAAAAGCTATTACGCCGGATATGGATGCAAATACCATTGGCGGCGTAGTTAATTTAAAATTAAGAGAAGCTCAAACAGGTTTGCATTTTGATGTGCTTGCTCAAGGAAGTTACAATGCGACAGATCATCTCTCAGATAATTATAAATTTTGGGTAAGTGTCAGCCAACGTTTCTTTGATGATAAATTGGGTGTTTTCCTTCAGGGGAACATGGATCGTTCTAACGGCGGTAATCAACAAGGAAGGATAAATATTTCGCTGGATGCTCAAGGGGATCCAATAAAAGATGGGTATGGTAATGCTGTGTATCAGACTGACGGAGCAGACTTCCAATACAATGAAGATATTTACAAGAATAGCGGCGGGAGTCTTATATTGGATTATAAACTTCCGAATGGTAAAATAGTTTTGCAGAATACTTTTGCTAGTAATATTTCGGATCAAAATCATAACCAGATTCAGCTAGATTTTGATGCTACGGCTGTAGATTATACTGCAGATCGCAATCTATTCGGAAAAGAATTATGGATTAATGCACTTCAAGCAGAAAATCTATTTGGCAGCGTTAAAGTAAATGCAAGCATATCGCATTCCTTTACACAGCAATATACAAGATTTGCTCATGGGCCAGATCCAAATACTCTTTTTGAAAGTACAACCCCACCCCCATTTGCTTCCGTTATTAGCCAAAAGGACATATCACTTACGGATGCATGTAAAATTTTTGACAGTATCGATCCAGCGAATGCTGAAAGTGCGACGGGAGGGGCAGGGCAATGGGTTAGTGCGAATTATAGAAGTTTTTCACAGCATTTATATAATACAGCGCTTGATGTGACTGTTCCGGTTACCTTTTCTGATGATATTTCGGCAACCTTTAAAACCGGAGGTAAGTACATAAGAACGACACGTGGAAACAACACTGATATATATCGCGCTAAGGATGTAACTGATATTTATGGCAATCCAGCTGCAAACACTTACTTTCCCGGTGTAACTCTTTCGCCCAGCAGGTTATTGGCATTGCGCGATGTAATGAATACAGATTTTTCGAGGGGAGAATATTTTCTTAATGATTTCTATAATTTCACCAATGGAGGTTTTCGGTGGGCTATAGATCCAGATAAATATGATGGCTGGTTGAAATTATCTAAAGAGGGATGGGCTAATGCATTACAGGCCGCCGAAAGCTGGCAGGATGATTGGTACGGTGCGGAACAATTTTCAGCAGGTTATTTGATGGGCACTTTTAATATTGGTCAAAAGTTGACGGTACTTGGCGGTGCACGTTTCGAAAGCTATAATATGAAGTATCATGCCAATTTTACGCAAACAATACACACAGTTATGGGCAATGCGAATAGTACTGCAAACGGTTCGATAGGCAGCACCGATACTCCCGATACCCTTTATCACAATGTGCCGCCTAGTACCCACAACGTTGACCGGACAGATAATAATGTCTTCCCCGGTGTACAAATCCAATATAAATTTAATGATTGGTCAGATATCAGGCTTGCCTATACAAACGGTATTTCCCGCCCGGACTACACGGCAATTATTCCTAAAGTTCAATTTCAGACCGGCGACTTTAACGTAGGCAATCCTTTTCTAAAACCGGCAACGGCACAAAATTATGATATCATTGGAACAATTCACGATAATACAATAGGTTTGCTTTCAGTAGGTCTATTTTACAAAGAAATAAAAAATGCAATGTATTATACTGAGATTAGTTATAATAGTTTTAATCGGTATTCCAATCTCTGGCTCCCCGACTTAGCATTTATGAAGGATAGATTTGATTTTACGATTCCGCCTACTCAGGAAGTTAATGTCAATTTAAATAATCAAAACCTTGGATTTATACGAGGTATTGAAATTGATTGGCAGACAAATTTCTGGTATTTGCCAAAGCCGCTTAATGCTCTGGTTTTAAATGTAAACTATACAAAATCATGGTCAAATACTGATTACACGATTATTCAAAATATAGTAACGACTGAGTATCAAATAATTAATGGCCGCTTATCACCAGTTCAGGTAACCAATGCAGCAGATACGACGTTTACCGGAAGATTAATTCAACAGGCAAACGATGTAGTGAATGCCGCTATTGGTATCGACTATAAAGGATTTTCCGGACGTCTTTCGTTTAGAATGACCGGTGATGTAATAACCGTTGTAGGTTCAAGACCTGAAGATATGCAATATACCGGAAATATTTATGGCTGGGATTTTTCGCTTAAGCAAAATCTGCCTATTGAAGGTTTGAGTATTGCTTTGAATGGAACAAATATTTTCCATAATGGAATAGAATCTTATCGTAAATACAGATTACTGCCGGATGCTCCGATAACGGAAAATTTAGTGCAAGTTTTATATTCACCGACCACATACGAATTGAATTTAAGATATTCTTTTTAATGATCTATTCTAATTAATAGTCTATATCAATAACATTAAACTTGAAGGAAGGAGGTGGAGGAATTCATAAGAAAGAAAATAAAGCGTGACTAATTCACTAAATTTACAGTTAAACAACTCATTTAAGGAGTTTGAAATATGAAAAGCATGATTATACTTTTCAGTATGTTGCTTTTAGCATCGCTGGCGTTTGCACAAGATATGCAGTATGTCTCGAGCACAAACGGCGATACTCTTTTTGTAAAAGATGATGTTGATTTTAGCGGTGGTAATACGCTGCCGAATCTCATGACATCAGACAGTTTGGCTCCCGCAACCCGTGTTTACTTTTTGAAAGCGGGAGGAACTTATTCATGCGCTGATAATCCCCAATCTTCCACGAACTATAAAACCATTATTATGGGGCCCGAACAAAATATAAAAACCGGTACAATACTTCCACCGGTTGTTTCAGGTATGTATACGACAGATGTTAACTCTAATGGCGGTATGAACTGCAATAAAGACTTGCTTGTTAAAAACATCGATCTTTGCATAGGTAATTCTCAAGGTAACGGCGGAGGATGGGCTTTCTTTAATTTTGGTGGAAGCGGTATGAAACTACAAGTAGATAACTGCATAATGGAACATACCTGGTGGTGTTGGGTTGGTGGTCCTCCGGCATTGTCGGTCGTAAAATTTACAAATGATTACTTTGTAAATTTGAATGGACATACATGCCGTCGTAACGGCGGTGTTACGGACTTCAATAGCGGTTCGGCAAATCAGCAGGATACTCTTTTAGTTGAAAACTGCACACACGTGAACATCCAGGGTATGTTGTACAAATTCAGACCTGGATACACAGTTAATAGAGCTATTTTCAACCACAATAACTTTATTAATTGTTCAAGAGATATTATTATGAATAACGGAGATCAGACAAATCTCAGTATAACGAATAATATCTATGTAAACTGCCAGTTACAACCTTATTGCTCTGTTCTTTTTACTTCTGATGCAGGCGAAGTTGATCCTGACGGAGAACCAATGGGCCTTGTTAATCTGCGCACAGATTCCACTTTCGAGGCAAACGTGGGAACCCATGGCGTTTATGTTGACAAGAATGTAACTTATTGGGATCCATCTCTTTCCGATCTCGTTTCAACAGTAAATACTGCTCCAGGAGTAAATAATCGTACAGATTGGGTCTCGCAGATGATTAGGATGAACGATAGAACTGCGGCCTTATTTGCTGATAATACAAATTATCCTAATCTTACTAATGGTACATGGATTAATAAATTACCTAATTTTGCCGAAACGGATGTTTTGTTCACAACTCAGCTTGCAGCACTTAAAGCTTTTTCAATGGCAACAGTTGACACAACTTATGCTTCTCCATTGCCATCATGGCGTCAACCGAGTAATCCGGACGTTACACCAACTTTCGTTTATGCTGATTTCCCCATTCCTATCGATCTGTCTTATGACGATGCTGATTTGTTGACTGCAGGATTGGGCAATTTCCCTATTGGCGACTTAGGCTGGTTCCCAACTCAATATGCAGCGTGGAAAGCTCAAGAAGCTGCAGAATACGCTGCCATTCAAAATCTAGTGGATGTTGGTGGCCCTGATGTTGGCGTTGCCGCTACAGAACATCCCCGTGGATTCCAGTTGCAGCAAAATTATCCGAATCCGTTTAACCCAAGCACTGATATCAGCTATACAATTACAAAGGCTGGAAATGTCACATTGAAAGTCTATAATATGCTGGGTCAAGATGTTGCTACTCTGGTAAACGGTTATCAGGCTGCAAATACATATAACGTTAATTTCAATGCCTCCGGTTTGTCGAGCGGCGTTTATTTCTATAAACTAAGCGCAGGAAGCAATGAAATGATTAAGAAAATGGTCTTGATGAAATAACTTCTTGCCTTTTCTTAATACATTTTACAATCAAAACCCCGGTTTATCCGGGGTTTTTTAATCTAATGAGAAAGGAACGAATTTTATTTTTATATTCTTATAAAATAAACAAAGGTAATTAGGTAGAGATGTAACCGGAATTGATTTTTGTGAAGATCTTCAGCAGTTATTCAACAGTGGTTAAATCGATATTCAACTTCTTTAAGAGACATCGGGAAATAATATTATGACACGCTACGATAATAGGATTCAAGTATGATTTCTCGTGCTGAAGAAATTGCTTACTTTTTATATTTGGCACTTGTTACACTCGATATATCCACGTTACATCTGATAGTCATCAAACGATCCTTTAAAAATTGTATTTTTCTTATCAAAAAATTCGCCAGTGTAACTAATTTTACCTTTACCTGCCAAAAGATTCTATAGTTACCTAACGAGATCTTGTTTTTCTCATTATTTCAACAAATTTATTTTTATCACAGATTATGAGTGATTTATAAATGGAGCTATCAATGAAATCAATAAAGTATCTTCTTTTTATCATATTATTTTCTGTATTTGTGGGTCGTGCTCAAGATAAGCAAAAAACCATTGAAGATAGTGTCGTAGCGAGGCTGGATAAAAACTTTTTGGTAACTCTTAATGACCTGCAACAATATATAACATACTGGAAGTACCAGCGCAGGTTCCGTGACAGGTCAAAGTCTTTTATTTACCGGAATGCATTAAAAGAATTAACAACCAATCGGCTGAGAGTTTTTGATTTTTTTGATAGAAAATTAAATGAGAATCAAGATTTGATGAGGAACGTTAGTCGTATTATTAATAATGAATTAATAAATGCTTTCTTTGATAAAATTTTTGTGGAACAGTATGCTAATGAAAAGGCGGCAGCCGAAGTGTATAAGGAGATGAATAAAAAAATTATTTGCAACGATTTAACGTTATTAATGCCTGAACATCCGAAAAAAGAGGAACTTGATTCACTAAGAATGATAGCATTAGAAATAGAAGCAGGCCTCAGTAAAAATAATGATATAAAGGTTCTTATAAGATCTCATTCTTTAAAGAATATTAAGCAAGTTGATAAAAGAGAGGTAACTTGGTCAGAAACTATGATTGATCCTTTTGCAAATGTCATTTTTGGTCTTAAAAAAGGATATACCCGAGTTATTGAATCTGCGGATGGTTTTCATATAATAAAAGTTTTGGATATAAAACAAATAAAGCTGCAGCCGTTTGAGAAAATGAAAGACAAAATAATATCACAGCTAAAAAAAGGGTATTATGAGGCATCCAATAAAGCCTACGATGACTTTAGACTTGGACTCGTTGATAAAGGATCGGCAAAGTGGAATCAAAGTGGATTAGATCAACTTATAAAATGGTCGTCAGAACACGAAACATTTTACGGAGGTGCATATAAAGATACGATAAACAATGCTATCCGAAATGGCAATAATTTTGAATTATTTTCGTGCGAAAATGTGAAAGTCGATTTAAAAGAATATCTTCGATTGTTGGAAGAGGTTGTATTTCTGAATCCCAATACTTATTTAGACTCAAAAAATGTTAAAGAATTTATTTTAGATGCTGTCTATGATAATAATGTTATTATGGCGGCAATAAAAAATGGATTGGATAAAATATTAATTAATCCTTACACACAAAATCGTATTGTTGAAAACAGACTTCTCTATTTATTCAACCAGGCAGTTATTGAAGCGAGCATACCACAAGCAACACCGGAAGCACTCGCTAGATTTTATGAAGATCATAAAGACCCAATATTTTATCAGTTAAAGAAAGTCTTTATTTACGCAAGAGTCTATTCGGATAGTGCGAAGGCTGCTGCAGATATAAATAAAATTAGAAATGGAACGCCATTTGAAAAGATTCCGAATTCCATGTTGATTAAAATTTTTATCCGTGAACGCGATGGCCGGCTTAAAACGTATAGGACTGAAGGCGGAGACTATCTGGCAAAGGCGGCCTTTGACTTAAGCTTAAACGAAATCGCCGGACCGATTGAATATGACGATTCTACAAAAGGGAAACAGTTCGCTGTTATCAAATGTTTTCGGATTGATCCGGAAAAGCAGCTTACGTATGACGAAGTTAAAGGCGAAAGAATAGAAGAAGAGTTCAAAAATTATTACCGCCAAAATATTTCGGATGAGGTCGATGCAGGGTTAAAGAAAAAATACAGTGTTGAAATATTTGAAGACGTTCTATCCAAAGAAATCGCGTCCAAACAGAGATGAACAATACTAAGGGCCTAAATTTCAGTATTCTTGTAGTCTCAGCAGTTGTTATTTGCTTTGAAATAATATCCACAAGAATTTCTTCCCTAATATTTGTTCAAAATTATGCTTTTATAATTTTGTCTCTGGCCATTTTGGGACTGGGAAGCGGCGGAATTTATTCCTATTACAAAATAAAACCTGAAGAGGGGTCGACTAAAAATCCAAAAACATTCAGCCTGTTTATCTTACTTTCGGGGGTTTCACTGATTATTTTTATTGTGCTGGAAATTATCTTATCCATAACAAGCCCGTATATTTATTTCTTCTTACTTTTTCTCCCCTTCTTTTTTGCTGGAGTCGTATACGCTGAATTTTTTAGCAATTATGCAAGTGCCGGTTTTAAAATTTATGCGTCGGATCTCATTGGCGCAGCATTAGGGTCTTTCTTATCAATTTACGTTTTCAATTTATTCAATGCTGCAAATGCCGTTCTATTCTTGGCTCTTGTTCTAATTATTTCATCAGTTAATTTTTTGAATATTGAAAAGAAAAAACAAATTTTGCTGTATCTATCTCTTATTAGTTTGGCTATTGTGTTGACAATTTTCGGGAAAAGGGATTTATTAGGAATGATTCCGATTGGAAACTTTCCTGAAAAAGACATTTATTATACCTATGACGACCCAAGTATAAATTCCACTATCATCGATAGCAGGTGGAGCATAAATGGAAGATCGGATTTAGTCGAATATAACAACCAAAATATCATTAAAAATCTTTTCATCGACGGCGCGGCAGGTTCGCAAATGTACAGGTTCAATGGGAGCATTGCGCACCCTGATACACTTCTTAATAGGATTTTACTGTACCATTCAACGACAATTCCTTTTCTTTTCCTTAATAAAGAAGAAAGGGAAAATATGCTGGTTATAGGTCCCGGCGGCGGTGGAGAAATTCTTACAGGAATTCTTGGAGGGGTCCAAAAGATTACCGGTGTGGAGGTGAACCCTGATTTTGTAGAAATAGTAAAAAAATATAGCGACTTCAACGGAGGTATTTATACAAATTTTCCAAACGTGAAAATCGAAGTGTCTGAAGGCCGTCATTTCATAAAGAGCGCCCGGCAGCATTACAATATCATTGTCATGGCCCTCCCTTCAACCAAACAGCTGCAGAGTATCGACGGGCTTGCTTCCAATGAAAATTTTCTTCTAACTGTAGAAGCTATAAAGGATTACTTAAATAATTTAACTCAAAACGGCCAGCTGATTTTAACTTTACACAATAGATGGGAACTTGTTAGACTTATTGTTACAACTTTATTTGCTTTCAAAGAAAACGGGATTAATAATTCCGATGCGCCCAATCACTTCATAATTTTGGGCAGCGATTATGCGCCAACAATCGTAATTAAAAAATCTGCTTATACGGTTGATGAGATAAAAGCTATTTCAAAAGCTGCAATGTCCTTGCCAGCTGATTTCCCTCGGGTAACATATCTCCCCTTTTTAAATAATTCAGTTAACAATGAAATTGAAAATGTTCTGCTGCAATATATTAAAGATAAGCATATCCCACTCGAAGAAATAATAGCAAAAAATAGCTCTGATATATCTCCTGTTCGCGATGACAGCCCCTTTTTCTATAAAGTGAATAAAGGTATGCCCGGTGACTTTTCAAACCTTTTAATAGCAATATCGGCGGCTGCCTTGTTATCGGTAATAATCCCTTTCATGAAGATAAAATCAAAATTGAAAAATAATAGAAAACACAAAGAAAAGGAAAGGTTTGTAGTTCCTCTCTTAGTTTTTATTTGCATTGGCATCGGATTTATGATTTTGGAAATATCTCTGTTCCAAAAGTTCATTCTTTATCTTGGCTCGCCTACAATTGCTTTATCAATTCTGCTTGGCTCTCTGTTGGTTGGAATGGGAATTGGAAGCTTTTTCGGAGGACATATATATTCACAGGATGTTGTAAAACGTTTAAAACATATTTCAGGTTTAATAGTAATTGCCGGCGTGCTCCTGTTTGTCATACATCCATCCATTCTTAATGAATTACTGGCTTATGGGCTGGTTATTCGAGCGATCGTTTGTTTTGTTTTACTGTCACCGTTCGGTTTTTTACTTGGTATTCCCTTCCCTACCGGGATACAAATGTTAAAGCAAAACAATTTGGTAAAATATATACCATGGATGTATGGAGTGAATGGGATTTTTACCGTTCTCGGTTCGATATCGGCAGTTATCCTATCCATGACTTTTGGTTTTACTTTATGCTTTTTTGTCGGATTAAGTATGTATTTAATCATTTTTATAGTCCTGACTTCAGGTTCTATTATCAGTAAAAAGAACTAGTGCCGTTTCCAATAAGTAGTATTGCGTTCTAATTAATGTGACCATTAAAAAGGAAACGAGCACTAGTGCCTTTTTTGATAAACCTTACTTAAAAAACACAGGATTAATTTTTAAAAGTGGCACTAGTATGAAAATATCCAAAGAAATAAAGGCGCGGCTTTTAATCGATAAAGATCAACTTTCCATAAATCAAATTTCTAAGAAATACAATCTTCCGCGTTCTGAAGTAAAAAATATCATTGATGCTTCCAGAAAGAAAACGCCTAAATGGTTTTATGCGGTATCGGTTTTACTTCCGATAATATTTTTGGCTATTCTAGAGATATTCTTAAAGATAATAGATTATGGTAATAATTTTGATCAATGGGTAGATGTCGGGGAAGGGAAATATATATTAAATTCGAACATATGTAAAAAATATTTTACCGGCAGCGAATTTCATCCTACGGCAAGTGAAGATGAATTTGACATCCACAAAAAAGCGGATGCCTTCAGGATTTTTGTCTTGGGTGAAAGCAGTGCGGAAGGTTTTCCTTACGGCCCGATGGGATCATTCTCCCGTTATATCCGAAGAAGGTTAGAATTGGTTTATCCCAATACGCCAATCGAGGTTATCAATTTAGGTATGTCAGCGATAAGCTCGTACACGTTGTTAGATCTTTTACCGGGCG
>CAZYAM010000073.1:0-1071 GCA_964645575.1 uncultured Ignavibacteriaceae bacterium | reverse complement strand
AATTTAAAAGATCAGAAACCGTTTATTTCGGTTAGTACACCGGGCTACCAAACCGCAGATCAAGTTTATGAAGAAGCAGAAATTGAATTTAAAAATAACAATTTTATAAAAGCTGATTCCCTTTTCAAACAGGCAAAAGATTTGGACGCACTTAGGTTCAGGGCGCCCAAAGAGATAAATAAGCTCATCGACGATCTGGGTCTGGAATTTCATACTCCCGTTGTTCCAACGGACTCAATATTTAACTCCGCAATTCCGTATGGAATAGTTGGCGACAACCTCATTGTCGATCATTTGCATCCAAATGTAAAAGGTTATCAACTTATGGGAAAATCTTTTTACGATTGTATGGAGAAAGAGGGATATCTCCCTAAAACGGAAAATTCAAAAATTCCTTTTGGTGAACAGGATAGTCTTACGCTCGCTAATTTTATGTTTACAAAGCTAGATTCAATTATAGGCAATTATGGTATTACTATATTGAAAGAGAATTGGCCATACGCAAAAAAGAATAAAGTAATGTCGGATTTTCGCGAAAAGGATTTTGTTGATTTACTTCAGCCCAAGGATTTAACCGATTCTATTGCAATGTACAAAATAGAAGGAAGAATATCCTGGACCGATGCACATTTGCTTGCCGCTGCAGCGTATTTGAAAAGAGATGATATTAAAAATTATTTAAAACATATAAATATTTTGCTTTATCAGTATCCTGCTCTTAAGGATTTTAATACTCTTATTACATATTTCTATCAAAAGAATAAAATAGATCTGTCAGATTATACTCCAAAGAGAATTGGAATAATACAACTGAATAGGGCTCAATACGATGATGCAGTCAAATATTTAACTGAAGCTTATAAATCAGCCCCTAACGATCCAACGGTGTTATACAATCTTTCATTAGCTTATTCAATAAAGAAAGATTTCAAAATAGCTCTTGAAATAATCAATAAATGTTTAACCGTGGAATCGAATTACCCCGAAGCAAAAATTTTAAAGCGACAAATAGTAAGTGCTTTAAAATGAATTCATCATCAATAGTGCCCAACTGTTAGAGATGGAAGATAG
>CAZYAM010000072.1:0-14021 GCA_964645575.1 uncultured Ignavibacteriaceae bacterium | reverse complement strand
GGGAGATTCATGTAATAAGCAACTCTTCTTGTTCCTGCATCCACCCAGTCATGATCAAAACCTTCAAGTTTATACTTGAAGAGAACTCTGCTGGGGACAAGAAAGCTTAATGCAGTGTAATGAAATTCCAGTTTCTCTTTTCCCGGTGATAACATCGCAAACTGATCAATTGGGATCGCTTCCTGATCAACGACAACACGTTCAATTATTACCGGAGGAGGTATAGCATTAAATTTAAAAGTTCGCGGATCTACCTTAACGGCTCCTTTTTTTGTTGCAAACCAAATACAGCCGTCATGTGTTTTCCAGCCGGCAGGCTGCCATTCACCAAAGCATTCATCGGTTTTCATGCCGTCTGCTGTCAAGAATACTTTTGAATGCAGAGATTCTATCCGTCCTGCCTGGTAGTCATCGATATCTTTTCGTTTGATATACCCGATACCTCTTGGACTACTTAACCATAGATCACCCTGATTATCGCACAGAACACTATAAAATTCGTTAGTAAATAATCCATCCTTTATTGTAAAAGGTGTAAACTTACCGTCCTTGAAGCGAGTAAGACCGTCACTCGGAGAAGTGAGCCACAAACTTCCTTGTCGATCATCAAGAATTGAATTAATCCAGTGACCTGCCAATCCGTCCGCCTCTAAATAAGTTGTAGTAACTCCATTCTTCACTTTCACAAGACCATTCGTAGTTCCAATCCAAAATGTGCCATTCGGTTCCAGATAAAAACATACTATATATTCAGCTGATGAATATTGCCGACCATCTGCTAAAAGGTAAGGCTGCAGATGTCCATCGATGAATCTGCGAATACCTATGCCATCGAGGAAGATGACGAGACTCTTATTATCTTCACCTATTGCAGAAATCCATCTCATCGGTAAACCAGATCGTTGATCATAACGATGTTGGATTATTCCATTTTTAATATTGAACAACAAACTTGTTTGACCTATCCATAAACTGCTGTCGCGTGCGACATATGCTGGCCCTACATTGGTTTGATACTTGGTAATCTTATCATCTTTTATTCTTGTAATAAATCCATCAGCATTACTGAGGATATAAAAACTTCTATCAGGTGTCTCAACAACGCTTGAGACATAATCGCTTGCAAGGCCTTCTCTTGTTGTGAAGGTAGTGATGTTAGCATCCTTGAATTGGTTTAATCCCTCTAAGGTGCATACCCAGATGCTTCCTTCATGATCTTCTAAGATGCTGAGGACATGGTTATTAGTTAAACCTTCTAAAACTGTCATGCTTGACCATTTGTTCCGAGAGAGACGGCTGATTCCCTTATATGTCCCGAACCAGAGATTATAGTCCCGGTCCTCACAAATTGTTGTAATATGATTATCTACCAATCCATCCGGCCATTTGTAGGTTCTCATATTGCCGTTGTTCCAGCGGGCAAGTCCATCAACCGTTCCAATCCAAACATTTGCATTATGATCTGTGAACAAAGAAGAAATTATATTATTCGGTAGTCCGTTCGAGATTGTAATGCTATCGACTTGCTTCAATTGCATATCATCGAATATACGTATACCCGCATGAGTACCAACCCAAATGCGTCCTAATGTGTCCTCTGTAAGAGCAGTGATGAAACCCGGAGAAATCGGAACAGTTACGAATTTTCCATCTTCGTACATATAAAGTCCGTATGATGAACCTATCCAAATATGTCCGGCTCGACTTTCCAGCATGGCTTTAATTTGTCTTGTAGGAAGTCCTTCAGTTCCGCCATAGCGATATATGTTTTTATTTTTTAAGCGCCGCAGCCCGCTAAAAGTTGTTCCTACCCACAGACTACTGTCTCTAGATCTACATAATGTTGAAATTGTTTCAATTACTTTACTATCTTTTGGATTTGTATTTACTAATGTGAAATTGACACCATCGAAACGAAAAAGACCTGCTGAAGTTCCCAGCCAAAGGTGGCCATCTCGGCCTTGTAAGCCGACATAGACGGCATTCGCCGGTAAACCATTATGTCTGAACCAGACATTCTGTCCATACTGGTTGATTGTCTTCTGAGGATCAAGAGCAAGTGCTGAAAGCGATCCGCAGACTATCATCATCGCCGCTAATGCCGATCGGAGAACCATATAATTCTTGTTTCGCTGCATATCGACTACTTTTTTGCTTCTATCAAATAAATATCCCGCAAGCTGCTTTTCGCCAACATGCGGGAGATCTTTTGATGCATATTAAACATATTCATTGTTAAATTTATGACAATAAAACCTGAACCGCAACTTGAGCAACACCAAACGGCGGCTTTGGAATGATATTGCCCTGATGCTTTATACCGTCAATTATTAGCTCTGTTTTATTGCCTTTGCCTTCCCGTTTTACCGTGATATTATACTGCACGCCTTGAAAGATCCGGTTCACAGAAAATCCTTCCCATTCTGAAGGTATAACAGGTGCTACCATTAATCCTTTATATGTCGGACGAATACCTAAAATATATTGTGTTATAGCAAAATAATTCCATGCAGCAGTACCGGTGAGCCAGGAATTCTTTGCTTCACCATGAGCAGGCGCATCTTTCCCCGCAATCATCTGTGCATAGACATACGGTTCACAACGATGTAATTTCCCTATTTTCTCACGTGCAGACGGATTAATACGGAGATAATAATCGAAAGCCCGATCGCCATTGCCAGCCATAGTTTCGGCAATGATAACCCATGGATTGTTATGGCAAAATATGCCGGAATTCTCTTTATATCCCGGTGGATATGAAGAGATTTCACCAAGATTCAAATAGTATCGCGAAAATGCCGGTTGATGCAGCATAATGCCATGCGGCGTAGCAAGAATTTTATATACTGAGTCCAATGCTTTTTTTGCAAGCTCATCTTTCAATCCTATTCCCGCTAGTACACAAAAACCCTGCGGCTCAATAAATATTTTTCCTTCTTTGCATTCCTTTGATCCGACTTTATTTCCAAAATCATCATAGGCACGCAGGAACCATTCGCCATCCCAGCCATGCGTGCGTACAGTATTATCCATTTGTTCAGCTGCTTGACGATAATTATCCGCTTCGGTATTTAATCCTCGTTGTTCAGCAATATCGGCTAATTCGCGTGCAGCAAAAACAAACATACCGGCTATGAAAACCGATTCCGCCACCTTTCCTTCCTTATTGGTAGTAGTCTGGAAAGACTGTCCCGGTGTATCCGAGAAACAATTAAGATTCAAACAATCATTCCAATCGGCACGTCCAATAAGCGGAAGTCCATGAGGGCCAAGTCTATCAAGTGTATACTTTAAACTCCTTTCCAAGTGGTCATAAAGCGGTTTTTCGCTACCGGATTTATTGTCATATTGTACCGGAGCATCCAGAATAGACCAATCTCCGGTTTCCTTCAAGTATGCTGCGACACCTATAATCAACCATAATGGGTCATCGTTGAAATCACTGCCGATATCATTATTACCGCGTTTTGTCAAAGGCTGATATTGATGATAAGCACCGCCTGTTTCAAGCTGAGTGGAAGCCAAATCAATTATCCGTTCTCGCGCTCGTTCCGGAACCATATGAACAAAACCAAGCAAGTCCTGGTTAGAATCACGAAATCCCAATCCACGTCCGATACCGGATTCATAAAACGATGCAGATCTCGATATATTAAATGTAGCCATGCATTGATAAGCATTCCAAATGTTCACCATTCGGTCTGTATGCTTATTGGGAGTCTGAACCTGATAAATGCCTAATACTTTTTCCCAATATGATCGAAGCGAATCAAAGGCAGTCCGTACAGTTATTGGATTCAAATACTTTTTAATCAAAGGCCTGACAGCCTGTTTGTTGATTGTCTGCGAATCAGGCGGATCAAATTTTTTATCTTTTGGATTTTCTTGATATCCCAATACGAAAGTAATAACACGTGTTTCACCGGCTTTCAAATTGAGTTTTACGTGATGCGATCCGATCGGTGCCCATCCATGAGCAACGGAATTAAAAGAACGTCCCCGCTCTACTGCTATCGGCGCATTCCAACCTCTATATGCACCCAGAAAAACATCGCGCTGAGTGTCATAACCTGCAAGCTTTTCCGAGCATGCGAAATAAGCGAAGTGATCACGCCGCTCACGATATTCGGTTTTGTGATAAATCACTCCATCTTCTACCTCTACCTGTCCGGTGTTGAAATTGCGTTGAAAATTCGTTGTATCATCTTGAGCATCCCATAAACAAAACTCAATACTGGAGAACACCGACAATTGATGTGTTTTTTTACTCTGATTTGTAATACTCAATTGCCATATTTCCAGGTTCTCACCTAGTGGAACAAAGTAGAGTGTCTCTGCCCTAATACTTTTAAAGGTCGAACCGATGATACTGTACCCCATACCCTGCCGGCAGCTGTAATTCTCTGCATCATGTCGTGTAGGCTGCCATGAGGGCGACCAGAATATTCCCGATGAATTATCGCGTATATAAATATATCGCCCGCCGAAATCAAATGGAGCATTATTATAACGATAACGCGTCAAGCGGCGAAGACGGGCATCGCGATAAAAAGAATAACCGCCGGCCGTATTTGATATAATCCCAAAATATTCTTCACATCCGATATAGTTTATCCAGGGAAGAGGCGTATCTGGTTTGGTAATAATATATTCCCGTTTCTTATCATCAAAATGTCCGTAACTCATATTTTTCCTAATTGATCCTTTCTCTTTACACCCGCAATGTGCCTACATTTCGCACACAATTGATTTATTTTTTAATTTAAGAATCAAATCGTTTATATCATTTCATCGTTATCACAAATGTGCATCTTTCGCCGCCGCGCAATATCGATTCTTCAATTTTTACATCGACAGGCTGTCCAAAAACTACCCCTAACATCTCTTTATTGTATCCAATCGAACAATCGCAAAATTCCTTTGGTGTTATCGATTTGCTGACAAACGGGCAAACACAAGATTCTTGTTTCTTACTGAAAATTTTCATTGTTTTTGTTTTTTTGTCATACTCTGTTCGTTCAGCCCAAATACCTTTCACATAATCCAAAAATCTTTCAGGATTATCCTTGAACTTAATATATGTATCGGCATTTTCTTTTGCACAAAAACGGCCAACATCTTGTATAATTTTTGTTCTGGTTTCCTGATTGACAGAAGAATTCATTCCTTCTATTAATTTGGCAAACCTTTTTTGCATAAACCCAATCCTCCAATCCGTTTCCTTCTTTATATCATCAGATGAAGCAGCGAGAGTTTTGCCGGCTAATAAAGATACACCCATACATGAGCACATCCCTAGTGAACACGCGGTTTTGAGAAATTCTTTTCTTTCCATTTTATGTGTCCTTATATATTTAGATGTTTTTAAATGAATAGAAAGAACATAAATTCTTAGTTACATTATTAAAATACCTCGGAATTCTTTTTAATGTAATCAATAAGCTCATCAACCTGGCAGAAAGCTACCGCTGTATAAGTATCAGCAGCACCGTAATAAAATGTAATTCTTCCCGTTGGTGCATCGGATAATGTAGCACAGGGAAATGCAACATTTGGAACGAATCCTGTTGTCTCGTATTGCTTCTCGGGCGTCAGAATATAATCACGAGTCCTATATAGAACTTTACTCGGATCTTTAATATCTAAAATAGCTGCACCCGTGCTGTAAACAAATCCATTGCATGTATTTGAAACACCATGATAAAAAAGCAGCCAGCCTTCTTTTGTTTCAATAGGAATCGGGCCGGCGCCTACTTTTGTCCCCTGCCACCAGCCTGACCCTCCGTTTCCCATTACGTATCTGTGATTTCCCCAATGAATCATATCCGGGCTTTCACTCAGGTAAATATTGCCGAACGGAGTATGCCCGCTGTCGCTCGGCCGGCTTAATATCAAATACTTTCCGTTAACTTTGCGCGGGAAAAGAACGCCATTTCTATTGTATGGCATAAAAGGATTCGGCATTCGAATAAATGTTTTAAAATCTTTTGTCTTGCCCAATCCGATCGATGCACCATGCATATCATCGCACCATACCATGTAGTACGTATCTTCGATCTTCACAAATCGAGGATCATATCCATAGCTGATAGGATTGGGTTTTCCGTTCTCATCTACCCATTGAATCGGATCGGGCCCTATATCCCAATGAATGCCGTCATCACTCCTGCCGAAAAAAAGTGTTGCCCTTCCATTTTTCTGATCGGCTCTAAAAGCACCGATAAATTTCCCATTGCACGGAAGAACCGCACTGTTATAGATACGCGCCGCTTTTGGAATCGGATTCCATCCAATTATTGGATTTCCGCTAAATCTCCACACAACATCGCTGCATCCTTTCGGCTTATCTTCCCATGGAATATTAGGCAATGCATCTCCGATAATCATATTACTCATTATATCTTACTTCCAAAATTATGAAAACAATTTTTAGTCTCTATCCCATAATAACAAGCACTTCGTTTTTCTCCATCATTTTTTCCGGCGGTATGGTATTACCACTCAACTCCTCGCCGTTGATCGTTACACTCTTAACTCCTTTTTCAACTCTTTTTTGGTTTTTTATCGTGATATTGAAGTGCTTTTTTCTAAAGATCCTCATGATCTCTATTTCTTTCCATCCGGGCGGGATACAGGGATCAATACGCAAGCCATTGTAATCTGGCTGAATACCCAGAATGAATTGTGTTACAGTATAGTATGCCCAGGATGCACTGCCACTTAACCAGGGCAAGCGTGCCGCACCATAGCGCGTGTTGTATTTGCTGTTTATAAACTGATTATATACGTAGGGTTCGATCTCGCGCGTCTCCGCTTTTGTATTATAAGAAGCGGGCATGAATTTACGATAAAGATCGTACGCACGTTTTCCTTTTCCCAGAATTGTCTCCGCAATCACTCCCCAGCCTTGTGTATGGCAAAATATCGAGCCGTTTTCTTTCATCCCTTTATTGAACAATCTCGATTTTATAACTCTCGGATCAGTTTTCTCGGTTGGAGGATCGCATATCATAAGGCCGTATTTTGTCAGAAGACGCTTATTAACAGTTTCCATAAGTTTCTCGGCCTTTTCTCCGGATGTATGGCCGCTGATTATCGCCCAGGGTTGCGGTTCAAGGAAAATTGAGGCTTCCTCATTTTCTTTCGATCCGAATTTCAATCCATCCGCCCTGTATGCACGCAGATACCATTCACCGTCCCACGCATGTTTCTCAAGATTATCATCCAGTATATCAAGATGTTCCTGTGCCCATCGCATTTCAACAGGCTTGTTGAGTATATTGCAAATTTCTATATAGATTTTCAACGCATATCTTAATTGAAATGCTACAAACGTTGTTTCTCCGTCATGGCCGAGCTGCAGACAATCATTCCAATCGGCAAATAATCCGCAGGGAAAACCGTGTGCACCGGAACGGTCAAAACTGAACTGTATTGCTCGTCTCATATGTCCAAGCACAGTGTCTTCTCCCTTATCCGCATACGGAAGGACTTTATCATAAAAAGAAATATCACCGGTTTCTTTTACATACGTAGGAATAGTATTAAACAACCACATACAGTCATCAGAGCGGTATTCTTTTTCTTCGGGAGATTTTTCACTTCCCGGTCTATGAGTGAATGGTTTTACGACTGGCATTGCGCCTCCCGTGGAAACCTGTCCGGTAATCATAAGTTCGAGATATCCTTTTGCCTCTTCGGGAATAATATGGATAACACCCAGCAAATCCTGTACAGTATCCCGATATCCTAAGCCATCGCGTTCACCAGTATAAATAAGACTCGCTGCTCTCGACCAGGCATATGTAATAAGACAATTATAAGGATTCCACATATTCAGCATGCTGTTCAACTCTTTATCCGGCGTTTCGGCTGTCAATCCCTGTAGACGCGAATGCCAAAATGTTTTCAGCTTTTCGAATTCTTCTCTGACCTTCTTCGGCTTTCCCATTTCATGTATTGCTTGTTTTCCTTCAATACTTGCCTTACCGATACCCATCAGAACGACAAATTCTTTTGATTCACCGGGTTCAAGTGAGATATCGACTTGCAGTACGCCACAAGAGTTATCACCGACTGCAATCGAATTTTTACATTTTCCCTGCTCAACAACTACCGGATTGGCGTATGTCCTGTATGTTCCAAGGAACATATTCCTATCGGTATCGAATCCTTTCACAGGGGCACCGCTCAATGCTAAAAAGGAATGCCGCGCTTGTTCAACACCTTCGATCTTTTCATCACCATAAGGCATCATAACATTAGTACCATGGTCTATTATTTTGCCTGCCACACTCATCTTCATGATATACTGTGAGTACTGAAGATTTACTTGATCCTGATAGAAACTCCAGTTATTCGCATATTCGACATAAGTGAACAATTTTAGTTCTCTTTTTTTTCTTCCGGCATTGACGACTTTCAGCAACCAGCATTCGTATAGTTTGCCCAATGGTACAAAAAACAGCGTTTCGGTCTTAATTGATGAGTAATCGGAAGAAATTTTCGTATAAGCAGTTCCATGGCGGCATTCTGATTTGTATTCTTTCAATGATTTACCAACAGGCTGCCAGGATGCCGACCAAAAATCCTTGCTGTCATCATCACGGATATAAATGTATCGTCCCGGCTGATCCATTGGAATAGAATTAAACCGAAGCCTTGTAAATCTACCTTGTGCCGCGGATTGATAAAAGCTGTAACCACCGGCGTTATTAGTAATAATCGCCCCATATTCCGTCGAGCCGAGATAATTACTCCAAGACCTTGGCGTGTCCGGCCTTTTGATCACATATTCTTTATTTTTATCATCAAAAGATCCGAATTGCATACTCTTCTCCAAAAAAACGATTTTCCACTACAAGTAACTAATTCTTCATTTTAATTTCAAGAAAGAACCTGCTGAACTGCTTTCACTCAGCAGGTTCCAATTGTATTGCCTTTTTACTAAGAATCTACTTCATTGATACTTCTTCACCGATCGTTTTTCGCCTTTCTGTTAATTCACTCACAATTTGTGCAACATTCTTATCACTAAGCGGATAGAAAAATACAATAATCATCGCAAGTACACCGAAGCCGGCAGGGATAAGACTGAAGAGTAAAACCAGACCATCAAGACTTCCGGCGGATTGTGCCTGGTTCGGTTCAAATCCGACCCGAGACATAAGACTTAATGCTACAAATGCACCAAATGCCCAACCAATTTTTTGCGACATAGTTGAAGCCGAAAAAACTAAACCTGTAGCTCTGCGGCCGCGTTTCCATTCACCGTAGTCTGCAGTATCGGCATACATCGCCCATAATAAAACACTAAGCGGTCCGCCGGTCATAGAACCTGTAATTTGAAATAGGAATAACAGTGAAATATCGCCGGGACCGAGAAGATAATTGGCAGCTGTGCTTACAATAGCTATTATAAATATTATCATGAACGCTCTTTTTTTACCAACCATCTTGGCAAACCAGCTGACTAATAATACTCCCACGAATGACGAAATTTGCCCAATTGTATTATATGCAGAAGTTAACGCTGCAAAGTCATACGTATCTGTAGACAAAAAAGGCAGTGTAAGTGTTTGTGATTGGACAAAATACTTGAAGTAATGCACCGTTACACTACTCCGTACTGCAACGAAAAGAATAAATGTGATAGTTGCTGCCAGAAGAATTAACCAAGGTGTATTTGTTACTAATTCGTAAAGATCTTTTTTAATAGATGATTTTTGAGATTTTGGAGGTTGTACGCGTTCCCGTGTGCCTTTAAAAGCGATAAGGAAGAAAATTATTGCTGCGATTCCGTAAATAACAAAAGAAAGCTGCCATCCGCGCGCATGGTCTTCTCCCCCAAGTGTGTTCGTCATTGGGAGCAAGGTAGCTGATACTATAATCCCGGCTGCAAATGCAAAAAGGAATTTTACAGAAGAAACCGTTGTTCGTTCATTTGAATCCGGTGAAATAACTCCTAACAAAGCCGTATAAGGAATATTAATTGCCGTGTATATCATCATCATAAGATTAAATGTCACATACGCCCAGATAAGCTTACCTGTCATTTCAAAATTTGGTACGGTAAATGTTAGCACACCCACAACAGCGAACGGTACACAGAGCCAGAGAAGATAAGGACGGAAATGCCCCCATCGGCTTTTTGTGCGATCGGCGATTATTCCCATCATCGTATCATTAAAACCATCCCAGACCCGGCTTATAAGAAACATAGTTGCCGCCACACTTGCAGGAATCAGAAACACATCTGTATAAAAATAAGTAAAATACAGCATGAAAGTCTGCCAGTATAATACCGATGCAAGGTCTCCAAAACCGTATGAAATTTTCTCTCGTAAAGATAGTTTGCCTTCCGGTTCGCTCATTGGATTCTCCTGAAATAACTTGATATATATGTTAGCACTCTCCCGTATCTTTAATGTTTTACTGAACAAGAAAATCGGATTTCTTTTACATGGAATAAATGTTTTTTAAAGTAATTGTTTATTTGATATCAATCCAGTTTCACACCGGTTCTTTTTTCTTATGTATGCAGAGGAGCCGTTATAATTCTATCTGCTTCCGGATGCGTATATCTTTCGATGATGAACCAATCTGAATAGTAAATGATCCTTTTTCGAAAAACCAGTCTTTTATCTTCGGATTCCAGAATGAAAAATCCTTTTTTTTCAATTCTATAACGACTTTTCTGCATTGTTCCGGTTTTAAATCTACTTTAACAAATCCTTTAAGCTCTTTTATCGGACGCGGAACAGTGCATTCCTCATCTTGAATATACAATTGAACCGTTTCGAGACCTTTTCTTTTTCCAACATTCTTCACAGTAAAGCTTACCTTAACTTTTCCTTGTTTGGGAAATTTTTCAGTTTTGATTTTAAGATTACCGTATTTAAATGCAGTATAAGATAATCCATATCCAAAAGGGTAAAGAGGTTCTATATTATATTTTTCATACCATCTATATCCTACGAATACTCCTTCGTCATAGCGGACATAATATATTGAGTGTTCTTTTTCTTCTTTTTCATTCCATCCTTGATACAGCGTTTCCCCTTTTGGCAAATACCCATATCCTGGCGAATCAATAAATTCTTTTTCTATCGTTATCGGAAGTTTTCCCGATGGATTTATCTTCCCTGAAAGAATTTCTGCCAGCGCTTTGTTGCCAATTTGACCTCCGTACCATGCGTATAAAATCGCTCCTGCCTTGTCATTCCAATCTGTCATTCTAATTCCACTCCCTGAAAATACGATCACAACAGTACTGGAATTATTTTTTACACAGTCTACTACTTTTTTCTTCTGTTCTTTTGGAAGTTCGAACGTGTGATCCCAACCTTCATTATCTTCTGTTCCGATAGCGCACAATACAACATCAGCAGATTGTATTTGACCGGAATTCGGATTTTTTATATACGTTATCTTTTGCCCAAATTCCTTCTTTAGTTCTTCAAGTAATACCCTATTATTATAACCTTTTACCTTCGCAGAACCTCCGCCCATAGCAATATTTTCCAAATAATCACCGGTTACAAGTATTTTTTTCCTAGCTTTTTGGATAGGCAGTATGTTCTTTTCATTTTTAAGAAGGACAATTGCTTCGCGGGCAACCCGCAAAGCCGCTGCTTCATGATTCCTATAGAAATTGGAATCAGGCATACATTTCTTCCGTCTATTTAATTTCATGATAAAACATGTTCGTAAAATACTTTTTACCATTCGATCAATATCTTCGATCTTTATTTTTTTATCCTGGAGTAGCCGCCGTACATTTTTCAAAGCGACAGCAATAGGCATTTCCAAATCCTGACCTGATTTTACCACCTTCTCACCGTCATACACAGACCACCAGTCGGTCATAACCAGTCCTTGAAAACCAAATTGCGTTCTTAAGATTCCATTTATGGCATATTTACTTTGGCCGCACCATTCTCCATTTAATAAATTATAAGCCGTCATAACTGCTTGAGCCCCTGCGTCTATCCCGGCCTTAAAAGGCGGGAGATATATTTCATACAGCGTTCTTTCATCTACGATTGAATTACTTTTCCTTCTATAGTAGTCAGTATTATTAGCGACAAAGTGTTTCAATGTCGCTATCGTACCGGTGCTCTGTACTCCTTTCACATACTTATTAACCAATTCAGCTCTTAGGAAAGGATCTTCTCCGAAATACTCAAAATTCCTGCCGCACTGAGATATTCGATAACTATTAACACCGGGTCCTAATAGAATTCCTATGCCTCCTGCCCTGCATTCTTCTCCGACTGCTTCAGCATATCGATAAGACGCCTTATGATTCCAGGTCGCAGCTAATGAAATCGGACAAGGAAAAGCGGTGGATTTTTCCAATTTATATTTCGCCAGATCTATATATCCGAATGTTTCTCTAATATGCACTCCCTGAGTAGCATCCGTCATATATACTTCGGGGAAATTCAATCTCGGAATCGGCCTGATGAAAAACGATCGATCGCCTCCTATAAAGGTAATTTTCTCATCCTCTGTCATCAATGCGAGCATTAAATCGGCTTTTGCATCGGCCTTTTTATAAGATAGCGGAGAGAATTCTTCCTTTCCCTTACTCATTGATCGGTATTTCATCTGAGAGTGGAAATGCAATTAAGCATACTGCTATTTCTATAAAGAGAATAATGCATTTATATATCTTTTTTTATTTTCAAACAATATTAACTTTTCTTGATATCTCTTTAATCATTTTTTGCTTTTTGCAGAAACAAGTATTCTGTCATATTGGTCGATAACCTTCTCTATCCAATTGTTTGTTTCATTTCTTATAATTTTTCTCGCAGGATCGGCTTCGAACCATTTGATCGTTCTTTGAATTCCCTGTTTAAACGGAATTTCTGCTTTAAAACCCGGAACAAATCTTTTAATCTTTGAATTATCAAAAATAGCACTCGACGCTTTATCGCCTATAAGACTTCCTCGCAATTCTTCGTCAAATGCAGCCAATATTTCTGACGAAATATGCACTATCTTGGCTTCGCACCCGACCGCTTCAGCGAGCGCTTCATGAATTTGATCCCATGTAAGTATTTCATCGGATGTAATATGAAACGTTTCGCCGATCGCTTGTTGATTACCTATAAGCCCGAGGAATCCTTTAGCAAAATCATCTGCATGGGTAACAGTGAATAATGAAGTTCCGTCGCCATGGACAATAATCCTCTTCCCTTTCTTTATCCTATCGACAATCGTGTATTCCGTCCAGCCTCCTATCGGAACGGGAATCACAGTATCATATGTTAACGACGGACGGATTATGGTAATCGGAAATTGTTCCTGCCGATAATATGAATTGAGGATCATTTCACCGGCAATTTTATTACGGGAGTATTGCCAGAACGGATTTGCAAGCGGAGTTGATTCAGTGATATAAGGAAATACAAGCGGTTTCTGATAGATTGACGCAGAACTGATAAAAATATACTGCTTTGTTTTACCATGGAATAACTCATAATCGCGAACTATGTCCTGCTCTGTAAACGCAATCCAATTGACGACCGCATCCCATGTGCACCCCTTCAAAACAGACTCCACTTCTTCACGCCGATTGATATCCCCAACAATTGATCTCGCACCTGGAATTTCTGAAATCCTTTTTCCTCGATTGAATAAATATAACTCCATTCCACGATCGACCGCTTGTTTGCTTACTGTTGTACTGATATTTCCTGTTCCGCCGATAAAAAGAACTTTCATATTAAACTTCCGAATGAAAGGATAAACATTGTACTGCGCTTGAGTTGATTTTTAAGTTGTATCAAGGAGCTGCAAACCTGTAGCTGTTAAGAACACATTTCTTGCTGCTCGGAGGCCGATAGACCTATCGAGAGTACCGTTATCTGATTATTTGCAGTAAAAATGATGTAACTCAAAACTAATTTTATTAATCTTTTAATTTACTGCTCTGAATATTACAGTATATATTTCCGCTTTTTACAGGAGTGCTGACTATATGTACGCAAAGAACATTATTAAAATATTTT
>CAZYAM010000071.1:0-14406 GCA_964645575.1 uncultured Ignavibacteriaceae bacterium | reverse complement strand
CATACTTCTGCCTATCGGACGGGCAAGAGATTGCAAATACCGCTTTCTTATTTAACTAACATTAACTTCTTGGTACTCGTAAATATTTTATGTTTGCCGATTAATGACTGCAAAGTCATACGATAAATATATATATACCGCTTGCTAATCTATTAGCATTGAATGGTACTGTATAATATCCTGGAGCGTAATTCGCATTCACAAGTGTCGCGACTTCACGTCCGAGTATGTCATATATTATGATTTTAACACTGCTGCTTTGTGGTACACCAAACTTAATGTTTGTCGTTGGATTAAAAGGATTTGGATAGTTCTGATTTAATGAAAATTCCTTTGGCAATTCAATACAACATCCGAGCTAATTTAAGTTCTATCAATACTGTTTAAGTTTCAGCTGATTACTTAATAAAAAGAAGCAAATGAACCTTTTAAGGTCTCCTTTTTTCAAGTAGATGACAGACATAGACTGTTTCTCTTACGAGAGATTATTGGTATATTATTTGCAAATTTTATCGTTTACTCTTACTTTGACAGAGTAATTGCCGATATTTCATAGGATTCAGCGGCAAATACAGGCGGTGTTGAATCCGTTCGCTTTCCACGGCGATATTTATGGATTTGATAGATCTTTTAAACTAATATAAAGGGACATACTTATGGTAAAAGAATTTATCAATAAAAATTTTTTGTTAGATACAAAAACCGCAATAAAGTTATATTATAATTTCGCGGAATCGCTCCCTATTATCGATTATCATTGTCATATTCCGCCGAAAGAAGTTGCACAGAATCGTAAGTTTGAGAATATGACACAAATATGGCTTGCAGGGGATCACTATAAGTGGCGTGCAATGCGCACTTGCGGTGTGAAAGAAAAATTTATTACCGGTGATGCATCAGATTGGGAAAAGTTTGAGATGTGGGCGCGGACGGTACCGAAGACAATTCGCAATCCGCTGTATCACTGGACTCATCTGGAATTAAAACGTCCTTTCGGCATTTCAAATAAATTATTAAATGAAAAAACGGCAAAATTCATCTGGGAAAAATGCAATTCAAAGCTGGCAATGCCCGGATTTACTGCACAGGGTATTGCAAAAAGGATGAATGTTGAGGTTATTTGTACGACCGACGATCCTACTGACTCGCTTGAGTATCATGAAGCGTATGTAAAGAATGGAAACGGATTCACCAAGATGCTGCCGGCATTTCGGCCGGATAAAACGATGGCAATAGAGAACGTGGAAGAGTTTCTCTCCTATCTCCAGAAGCTGGAATCCGTGTCCGGAATTGAAATAAAAGACTTTGACTCGCTGCTGACAGCTGTACGCATCCGGCGTGATTATTTCCACTTGCACGGCTGCAGATTGTCGGATCATGGTATTGAGACTATGTACGCGGAAAATTACACCGATTCAGATATCAGATCCATTTTCAAGAAGCTTAGAAAAGGAAAAAACCTTGATGTAATAGAGATATTAAAATTCAAATCGGCAATGATATATGAGCTCGGTGTTATGAATTATGAAAAAGGATGGGTACAGCAGTTTCATATAGGTGCACTGCGTGATAATAATTCAAGAATGTTTCGTATTCTCGGACAGGCTGCGGGATTCGACTCAATCGGCGATTTCGAGATTGCCCGGCCGTTAGCAAAATACCTGGATAGGCTTGATTCGGAAAATAAACTTACAAAAACCATTCTCTATAACCTTAATCCGCGAGATAATGAATTATTTGCGTCTATGATCGGGAACTTTCAAGACGGAAGTGTTGCCGGTAAAATGCAGTATGGTGCCGCGTGGTGGTTTCTTGATCAAAAAGACGGCATACAAAAACAGATCGAGTCACTCTCGCAGTTAGGACTATTAAGCCAGTTCATTGGTATGCTCACGGATTCGAGGAGCTTTCTTTCGTACCCGAGGCATGAGTATTTCCGCAGGCTGCTGTGCAATATTCTTGGCCGGGAGATAGAACAGGGCTTGATTCCGAACGATATGCAGTTTATCGGCGGTATAGTCCGCAATATTTGTTATTACAATGCAAAAAAATATTTTGGTTTTTATTATGACGATAAATCAAAGAAAAAAAATGCCGATAAAACAGCACGGTTATGATAAAAAAAAAGAGAATGGTGTTGATTAACAGGAGCATTTGAACTTAAGATAAAATATATAAATGAAGAATATTTTAGCACGAATTATTATCAATAACGGCTTGCTTGAATGTGAAATCTTGCTTGAAAGCACACAGATAAGCTTTTAATTGTAAGTACTTGCATTTCTATGTGCCTTACAGTAAATTGATTCGGAAAACGGTTGCATGAAAGGTCGTTGATGCTTAGAATATTGTCCAATTGTTTGATTTCCCTTTTCTTTTTGTTATTCTGAGGCTTCTATGTTCTCATCAAAACTTTTTTGGAAAGTAATCCTTGATTTTATTATTCTTCTTTTTATCCTGTCAGGGACAACAGGTGTAACGCTGTATTTTTTACAACAACAACAAAAAAGTTATAGTCAAGCATTTGACGATATTACAGCTATCTCTAATTTAGACCGTATGCAGGAGTTACTCGTCGACATGGAAAAATCAGCTGATGATTACTTCTTTGTAGGCAATCAGGAAAAAAGGGCAGCATATGACGCGTATCTAAAATCATTCGATAACGAGTTTATAATACTTCAGAAAAGCTATACTGATTCCATTGATAATCAAACAATAAAGCAAATACGATCTTTTGTGTATGATTGGATCGCGAATATCGGAGATAAGAAGATACTCTTGAATTCTTCCGGTCTTACAGGGGAAAAGCTTACACAGGAAATACTGGCAATAGGACGGCGAAAGACTACTGCTCGGTACATTGAAACTGCAAGAACAATGCTTAATTCTCTCTATCAACGCCGCCTCAGGTCTATTTCCATGAATATTGAGAGTGCTATAGAATTTGCAAAGAAAATAAATACATTTATCTTTGCGGTGAATATTTTATTCGCTGTTTTTGCTATTGCTCTCGGTATTATTCTTTCCCGCTCTATCACCAAACCTGTGGAAAAATTGCGAAACGGTACGCAGAATATAATGAAAGGGGTATATCAGCCGATAAAACTGCGTCAACGGGATGAATTGGGGGCTTTGGCAAAAGATTTCAATCACATGTCTGAAATGCTGCAAAACAACTATAACCGGCTGACAGCTTATTCAGAATTGATGACAGCATTAAACAGGCATGATTCAACTAAAAATGTAGAACAAGCCAGTCTGCAAATATTGTGTTTACATACAGGCGCTGCAGTTGGTGCATTATATCTTCTGGATAGTGAATTAAATCTATTGAGATTAGTCAGCGGTTATGCACTGAACTTGACAGAAGACAAATTGGAATTTAAAGTAGGAGAAGGTATTCCGGGCCAGTGCGCTGCGATGAAAAGGAATCTTGAAGTGAATGATATTGTTGCTACAAAAGGATTCATCATCGATACGGGTCTTATTCAGGTTGCACCTACTAATGTTATTGCGGTACCTATTCTATTTCAAGAGAATCTTATTGGTGTGATTGTTCTGGGTGCAATGCAGCCGTTCGATAGTCTCCGCCTGGAAATCATAAAGAATTCCGTTCCGCAGATCGGTGTTGCTATTACTAATGCGATGAATACGGATTCTACGCGGAAGTTGTCGATTGAAGTTGCGGGTAAGAATGATGAACTAAATTCGAAAAATGCAGAATTACAGAAAGCATACCGTGTTAAATCGGAATTCTTATCCAATATGTCCCATGAATTGCGGACTCCGCTGAACTCGATTATCGGCTTTACCTCTATTTTACTGGGGCCTCATGGAGAACCGCTTACTCCTGATCAGGCCAATGCTATCGAAAAAGTGTTAAGGAACGGTAAGCATCTGCTTGAATTAATCAATGATATTTTAGATTTCTCAAAAATTGAAGCCGGCAGAACGCCGATTAATCTCGACAGCGGTGAAATCAGTGAAATTATCTCAAATGTCATGGTGACAGTAGAACCCATGGTAACATCGAAGGCAGTGAAACTTGTACAGGAAGTTGAACCCGATCTTCCAATACTGAATACTGACATTCTTAAGGTAAAACAAATTCTTCTGAATCTTTTAAGTAACGCTGCTAAATTTACGGATCAGGGGGCTATTACAATTATCGCAAAGAAACAGGGCGAAAATGTTTCAATTGCAGTCAAGGATGACGGAATCGGAATTGAACCGCAAAATCTTGAGCGCGTATTTGAGGAGTTTTCACAGATTGATACAAGCAACTCCAGAAAATATAAGGGTACCGGTCTGGGTTTGCCAATAGCAAAAAATTATGCCCGTTTGTTAGGCGGTAATCTGACCGTACAAAGTGAATTCGGTAAGGGTGCAACATTCATTTTGGTTATTCCACCTGATTTCCCCAAAGATAAACTTCAAAAACCAGTCGAAGAGCCGGGACCTTCGAAGAGTGCACAAGCTGGTGAATCTGCCAAAACACCTTCGGCGGTAGGGCCTGGACCGGAGAAATCGGTCGCACCTTCTTCGGGTATTCTTGTTCTCTGTATTGATGACGACGCGGAAGTGATAGATCTTTTACGCCGCTTTCTCATTCCTGAAGGTTATTCTGTTCGAGGAGTAGGATCGGGAGAAGATGGGATTCGATTGGCAAAAGAACTCAAGCCTGCAGTTATTACATTGGACATTATGATGCCGGAGAAGGACGGTTGGCAAGTTCTGCGTGAACTTAAGAGCAATCCTACAACGAAAGATATTCCTGTTATTATTCATTCGATTATTGAAAACCGGCCGTTGGCATTATCACTTGGGGCATTAGATGTTATTGCAAAACCGTCCGAACCAAGGAAGGTACTGAGTGTTGTGGAACGTGCCTGCCGCTCTAAAAATCAACCAATTATGATTGTTGATGACAATCCAGATTTTGCCGATTCGCTGAAAATACTGCTTGAAACTGAAGGATATCGTGCGGTGGCGATGTACAACGGTGAAAATGCACTTAAGGATATTGAGAAAATCAATCCGTCACTCTTATTCCTTGATCTTATTATGCCCGGCATGGATGGATTTACTGTTGTGAAAAGGCTCCGCAGTCAGGAACGGTGGCGCGATCTTCCCATTGTAGTTGTTTCAGGAGCCGAGATTACAGAAATACAGCGTAAGAGCCTGGATGGTCTTACTCAGGATTATATTGAAAAAAGTCAATTCTCGAAAGAAATAATTTCAAGCACAATTAAGAGAATAATTTATCAATCACCTCAATTGAAGAAGAGCTGAGAAAAGTATGGAAGTTCCGCATCCCATAATTCTTGTCGTTGATGATACTGAGGACAATCTCGATTTATTGGAGTTTGCTCTCAAACGAAAACCGGTACAGATGTTACGTGCAGGCAGCGGCAAAGAATGTTTACAGATAGCAGCCCAGAATCATCCGGATGTCATTTTATTGGATATACAGATGCCTGAAATGGATGGATTCGAGACCCTGAAACATCTGCGTGCTTCAAAGAAAACACTGGGTATTCCGGTCATTTTTCTTACGGCTCAGCGGAAAGATGCTTCGAGTATTGAGCAAGGTCTTTCGTTAGGAGCAGATGAATACCTTACGAAACCGATTGATATTGATGAATTATTGGTTCGTACCCGTTCGCTTGTACGTTTTAAAAAAATGGAAGCCGAACTTGAACGGACGAAAGCCGATTTTATGGCGATGCTCATTCATGATATGCGAAGTCCGATAGGCGGAATCAGCAGTATTCTGGAATTGCTCGAAGAGCCGTTGATAAAAAATTCTCCGATTCAAGATGTTCATCGGGAACTTCTTGTATCGGCTGAAGACGCTACGAGGCGGTTGCTCAATCTAATCAACGATATGCTGGATCTCTCAAAATTTGAAGCAGGCAAAATGAACTTGACCCGGGATCCCGTACTTATCGGTGAAATTGCCAATAGAATCATTAAACAAATGCAGCCGCAATTCAAGCAAAAGCAGATTCAATTGAACATTTCTCTTGAAGAGGATCTGCCGTCAATTTCAGTGGATTCTCAAAAAATCGCTCAGGTATTTACAAATATTCTTAGCAATGCGCTGAAATTTACACCGGCTGACGGAACAGTTAAAATTACGATTACGAGTTCAAAGGATGCAGCAGGATCCAATGAATTTATACAGACTTCTATCATTAACGACGGGCCCGGAATTCCTCCAGATGAACTTCCAATGCTTTTTGAACGGTATAAACAGGGTATAGCTTCTGAAATCGTGCAGGCAAAAGGCACGGGATTGGGATTAGCAATTTGTAAGCTTATTGTGGAAGCTCATGGTGGAGTCATTACAGCTGAGAGCGAGCCAGGAAAAATAACCACATTTCGATTCAGTCTTCCGGTAATTACTCCCGTGGAAAACTGAAAGAAAATTCTTAAACATTAGAACGATAGGAAAATTTATGTGGGAACAAAAGCAAATAGGGATTGTAAAAGAAGTAGTCGATGTAACAGTCGTCGTTGTGCTTGATCGCGAAATCACTAATATGACAAAAAAAATCGGAGACAGGGTTTATTATATCGGGCAGATCGGTTCCTACGTGCTTATTCCGATTGGTGCTATTTATGTTATCGGCATCGTTTCGGGTATTAAAAAAGAAGAAAAACGTGAAGACGGAGTTAACTATACTCAATACGTCATGACTGTTACATTGGTGGGCACGATCCGAAAGGGAAAATATGAGACGGGCGTTTCGGTCATGCCGACAGTAGATATGGTTGTTTATTTACTCGAAGATAAAGATATAAAGTCCATCTTTGCAGCATATCAGCAGTACAATTTTTCTATCGGGCAGCTTTCATTGTTTGAAAATGAACGTGCTTATTTAGATCCGAATAAATTCTTTGGAAAACATCTGGCAGTTCTAGGCTCAAGTGGCTCGGGAAAATCATACACTGTTGCCTCCATTCTCCAAAAAGTAGCACGATTCTCGGATACGCATATCGTCCTTCTTGATGTTCATAATGAATATCGTGAAGCTTTCCCGGATACGGGCCAATTCTGTGATATCGCCTCTCTTGAACTTCCGTATTGGTTGATGAATGCAGAAGAGATGCTCGAAATGTTCGTAGAACCCATGGATGAGAATGCTTCAGTTCAAAGTGCTGTTCTCCAAGACCTTATCTACGCGGCAAAAAAAACCAAGAACCCGACACTAGCAGATGTCATTACGATTGATTCGCCGGTATCATACGACTTAAAAGAAATACGTACAAAACTGCATTTTCTTGATACTGAAAAAGTGACTACTGCGACCGGAACGAAAGAGGGGCCGTACTTCGGTAAATTCTCTCGTCTATTGATTCGTCTGGACAATAAAATGAGCGATCCGCGTTATGCATTTTTATTCCAGCCGAATATTTGCGTGGAAACAGAATCTGTCTTACCGCTTCTTATGACTCTATTTGGCCTTGCCAGTAAAGCAAGGATTACTATTTGGGATATGAGCGGTGTCCCTTTTGATGTCGTTAAAACAATTTCCGCTTTAATAGCGAGAGTCACGTTTGATTTTAATTTCTGGAATCCAAGACGTAATGATCTTCCTATCTTGTTGGTGTTCGAAGAAGCTCATAATTACCTGTCGACTTCCAACGACGGATCTAAAGCGGCCCGGCGGACGGTCGAACGCATCGCAAAAGAGGGAAGAAAATACGGCGTCAGCTGCATGATTGTCAGTCAGCGTCCTTCGGATATTTCTGAGACGATTCTATCTCAATGCAACAATTTTATAATTCTGCGGTTACTTAATCCGACCGATCAGGTATACGTGCGCCGCCTTATGCCGGATACATTCAGCGGTCTGGACAGCGTTGTTCCGCTTCTCCGCCAAGGTGAATCAATTATTATTGGCGATTCGATCCCTATTCCACAGCGTGTGCAAATCGATCTTCCCGCACCGACTCCGCATAGCGCTGATGTGAAATTTTTTGATAAGTGGAAACACCCGAATACAAAGACAGACGTCGCGGAAGTTATGGATCACTGGTGGAACCAAAAAAGAAGCTGATTTCTAAAAAAATCGATACGGCAGTGACAAAAACTTGAAAAGAACAAGGTGTTTCTATATATTATAGCTGGTGAATGTAACTGCAAGACATTTTATAGTTCGGAATATGGTACTCAATATTAACAAAGCTCGGAATACGGGAAACGTAAATGAAACAGCGGCATGTTTTTGTTGTTGCTGTCATAAGAGAATTTCGAGCATAGTACTCAAGAAATAATTTTATTGTTTTTATGATTTTTTAGACGAAAGGCTCGGTAATACTGAGCCTTTTTCATTTACGGGAACCAATTTTTAAAAGAAAATATTATTATAGTATTGATGTATTCGAACAATTTGAATAAGGAGTTACAAAATGACGAACAAAACACACTATAACGACTTTGCCCAGACACTGAAAGTGCGCCGTGATGATCATTCACTCGGATTTCAACTCAAGAAGGGGACACAAGAGTTTGTCGAAGACTTGCTTGCTATTTTGTTCCCTCATTTTTGCAAGGAAATGTTCTATACGAAAGAAGAAATTGAATCGCGTATTGTACTGCTGGAACGTGATTTAAAGCGTCTGCTTATTCCGCTTTTAATAGAGACGTCCTTGAACCTGGAAGATACAGTGAAACAATTTATGCAGACACTTCCTGACCTGCATGATAAACTTTGGTTGGATGCTGAAGCTATTACAAGCGGAGATCCGGCAGCCGAGAGTATCGATGAAGTCATTCTTGCATATCCCGGTTTTACTGCAATTGCAATTTATCGTATTGCACATGAGTTCCATATAAGACATGTTCCGATTTTTTCGCGTCTCATTACGGAATACGCACATCAGATAACAGGAATTGATATCCATCCCGGCGCTCAAATCGGGACTTCATTTGCTATCGATCATGGAACCGGGATAGTTATCGGCGAATCTACTATTATAGGTGACAATGTAAAAATGTACCAGGGCGTGACACTTGGAGCTCTAAGTGTAGATAAAAATTTGGCAAAGTCTAAACGCCATCCGACCATTGAAAATAATGTTGTTATTTATGCACAGGCAATTATTCTTGGCGGTGAAACAGTTGTCGGTCATAATAGTATTATCGGAGGAAATGTATGGCTTACGACGAGTGTGCCGCCTTTTTCTTCAGTATACCAAGAGAGCAAAATAACAGTACGTCTTAAAGAAAACGACAAGCATACGGATTGATTCTAGTCTATTTATTAATTAAGGCAAATTATCATGAAAGTGCTTTCTGTTCTGGAAACAATCGGCAACACGCCCCATGTTCGTGTTCGTCGGCTCTTCGGTGATCATGAAGTCTGGATTAAATTAGAGCGTGCAAATCCGGGCGGAAGTATTAAAGATCGTGTCGGACTTTCCATGATCGAAGACGCTGAACAGCGGGGAATATTAAAGCCGGATACTGTTATCATCGAACCAACATCCGGGAATACAGGCATCGGACTTGCTTTGGTTGCAGCAGTGAAAAAATATAAACTCATTCTCGTTATGCCCGATTCTATGTCTATCGAACGACGCCGGCTTATGACTGCATATGGAGCGCAGCTGGAACTTACTCCGAATAAAAAAGGAATGACAGGAGCAATTGAAAAAGCAAATGAACTTGCGGCGGGAATAGAGAATTCATGGATCCCACAGCAATTCGAGAATGAGGCAAATATTGAAATCCATCGTGATACAACAGCAAAAGAAATTATCGGGGATTTTCCGCAAGGTTTCGATATGCTGATTACAGGTGTCGGTACCGGCGGACATATTACCGGAGTAGCCGAGGTGTTAAAAAAGAATTTTCCTAAACTTAAAGTGTTCGCAGTTGAACCAAGTCTTTCCCCTGTGATCAGCGGCGGACAACCGGGATCACATCCTTTGCAGGGAATTGGTGCAGGCTTCATTCCTAAAAATCTGCGTACCGAAATACTTGACGGTACTGTTCAGATTACGAAAGACGAGGCATTTGAATATGCAAAACGATGTGCACGTGAGGAAGGAATCCTTGTCGGAATATCTACCGGCGCATCGCTTGCAGCTGTTGCAAAAAAGATTCCGGATATTCCGAAGGATGGAAAGATTATTACCTTCTGTTACGACACAGGCGAACGCTATTTGTCTGTCGAAGGGCTGTTTTAACAGAAATGATTTTCGTAAACAATAAAGAAGCTCATACAGGATATAAATAATGAATTTGGAGGGCAAATGGAATTCACAGAACTGATTAAAATACGTGAAAGCATCCGCAACTATGATCCCAACCGTCCGGTAAGCAAAGATGTGCTGTCAAAAATCCTCGACGCGGGACGATTAGCGCCGTCTGCAGCCAACCGCCAGCCATGGAAATTTTTAATCATTACAACTAAAGAAATGCTGGCAAGGATCAGGACTTGTTATGAGAAAGATTGGTTCCACGATGCGCCGCATGTTCTCGCAGTTATCGGCGATGAAAATGAAGCATGGACACGCCGGTACGATCAACGATGCTTCATCGAAACGGATCTGGCAATCGCAATGACTCATCTTATCCTTGCCGCTACGAATGAAGGTGTTGGTGCATGTTGGATTTCAAACTTCAAACCGGATATAGCAAGGACAACTCTTGGTTTGAAAAATAACCAGCATGTTTTTGCTATGACACCGCTCGGATATCCAAGGCAGGACTATAAAAGGAAAGAAGAAAAGGAAAGAAAAACACTGAGCACAGTAGCGGATTGGATATAGTAACTTCATTGAGTTCGGAGAATAAACATGAAAATATTATAAATAAAAAAAATACTCCGACGTACTACCAAACGCCGGAGTATAGGGAGGCTAACTATGTGCCGTCGGGGAGACAGCACAGTACAAGATAAATTCTGGACAGGTGAATGTCAAGTAACCGTCAATCATAAATACACTGCCTGATAAAGGAAGCAGTACAACAGCTATTTCTCTCAAGAATTTCGATAATTCCGGTTAGTCAGTATATAGGTATCGCTTGATTTTCTGTGTCGGTGTCTTTTCGAAGGATTCTGTTTGTTCAATGACTCGGTTGATGCGTGAAAAAGATGATACTTGTTCATTGACCTGTTTCCGTATATCTTCTAATAACTGGAAAATTTTTTCCTGTACTTGTGATTCGGTAAATCCCGAACCTGAGAATTCAGCATCGAGTTTCTCATAGTCAAGGTAGATACGTGCGACAAGCTGTTCTTGATCCTGATAGACAAGTGATTCGAGAACGATGTCCGACCTGTTAATCACAGATTCAACAGCCTCAGGATAAATATTTTCGCCGCTAGGCCCGAGAATTACATTTTTCATGCGTCCATTTATATAGAGATAGCCGTTTTCGTCAAAGCTGCCGAGGTCGCCGGTATGGAACCATCCTTCATGTGAGAGCACTTTTTCCGTTTGTTCCGGATATCGATAATATCTTTTCATCACACTCGGCCCGCGTACGACAATTTCTCCAATACCGGATTTCGGATCTGGATTTTTGATTCGCACATCAAGTCCAGGGACGACCGGGCCTGTAGATCGATATTTTGTTTTTTCTGCATTTGCCCCGGCAACGAGAGGCGATGTCTCTGTCAATCCATACCCGATGGCATAAGGGAATTCTGCTTCTATAAGAAACTGCTCAACTTCAGGCGAAAGTGCTGCTCCTCCGATTCCAAAAAACCTTAATGCTCCGCCAAAAGTATGCATCAGCTTCATACCGGCAATTTTGTGGATGCGTTTACGAATCACCGGAAATCTATAAGCAAACCGTACGATCATCCGTTTCTTAATTTCGGGCATAATACGTGTTTTATACATTTTCTCGATAATTAAAGGGACCGTGAGCATCATTGTAGGCTTTACTTTTTCCAGTGCAGGAAGAAGAACGGCAGCCGTAGGAAGTTTCTTTAAGTAATAAACGGATGCACCGGACATAACCGGAAGAACCAATCCTAGGGTACACTCGTATACATGAGCAAGCGGAAGTACGGAGAGCATTCGGTCTTTCTCATTGATACCAGGTATTTTGGAGGAGGCACTGGCATTCCAGACGATATTCTTATGTGTGAGCATGACGCCCTTGGAATGCCCCGTTGTACCTGAAGTATAAATAATTGCCGCGATGTCATTTTCGGCGATCTCTCGCTGTATTAATCCTGTAAGACTAAGGACAAGATTCTTTATTTTCCGAAGCTCCCTGCTTCCTTCGGCGATCAGTTGACTCAAACTTGCTTTCGACGTTGCAGGATTGATAATAGAAAAGTTGTTTAACAAAATGACACAGTTGATATCCGTAAAATCGAGATCTTCAATTTTCTGATAGAAACGCTCGGAGATAAAAATGACTTTACTGCCGGAGTGGCGAAGAATGTGATGAATTTCGGAAGTATGAAAATCCGGAAGAATTGGAACTGCGACAGCACCCGTTGTAGTGATCGCAAAATAGGCAATTCCCCATTGAGGGCTGTTTTCACCCAGGATTGCGACATGATCGCCATGTACTACACCCTGATTTTTCAAAAAAGCTGAAAGATGGTCAATTTGCCGTTTTAAATCGGAATAACGGATTGGTTCATCGTCTGTATAACTTAAAGCAATGTTCGATGAATTCTTACGGCAGCTGTTTTCAATTGTACGCTGTAAAGTTAATGGTTGACGCCCTGTCTGTGTCGAATTCTGAGAAAACATTTAGAGTCTTTCGCAAATAATAACTTAAAATAAGAAGAAATTCGACAATTGAAAAGACTTCGCTCTTCATTTTACAGTACTTGCGGACGAAATAAAATATTCCTACTATGGTTTAAATGGAAGGATTTTTTTGCCGGTTGTCATATTCGATTCATTAGAATTCTTTCCATTTGAGAGTGTGATAGATATTATAACGATTGTAGAGAAACAGGGAATAAATTGGTCGGGAAAATATTAACATGATTAAATAACGGTTTTACTCTTTGAGAAGTTGTGGCTTGCTGTTCAAACGATCGATTGAGTATATACTGGTACTAAAATATTGCAGTATAAATTGTGTTCCATCGGTTAAAGAAAGGAGAACACCATGTCTCACTTGAAACCAGAGGACTGCCTCAAATTCTTCTCAGAAGTGTTAAGTATTCTTAAAGCCACCCATGAACCGGAACAAATAATCTCGCTTATTGTAGATCGTATAGTGCGTATGTACGGATGTCGTACTTGTGCTGTTGTCGTCATCGATCCTGCAACGGAATATCTTCGTGTGTTTGCCCATCATAATCTATCGCATCTATATGTAAAAGAATTTCACCGTGCACTCGGAACCGGTGCCATTGCACGTATGCTTTCTACCGGCCAGCCAATTCTTATAACTGACGCAGAACAGGAATCAACTATTGCAAAAGAAGTGCAGCTCGAACACACGTTTCGTTCGGCTGTATGCCTGCAAATCGTTGCGGAACACCGAACGCTGGGCTACCTGCATGCCGATGCACGCGAACCGAACGTCTTTACCGTGCATGATCTTTGCGCGCTGCAAAGTTTTGCAGATCTGACAAGTATTACACTCAATAAATCATATTTATATGAGAAAAACCTTCGCCTGGATCCGGTTGATCCTGAAACTGATTTGGAAAAATATGCGCCTTTTCTTGAGCGGCTCAGTACGAGTATATCGCGTGCCGAAGCGAATAACGAATGTCTTTCTTTGTTTATTCTCGATATCGATAATTATAAACAAATAGAAGGCACTTATGGATATGCAGCTTCGAAGCTGCTGCTGAAAGAGATTGCCGGTGTCGTTAAAACCCACATACGGCCGATGGATGCAGCAGGCAGGTATGGATTTGACGAACTGATTATTCTCCGGGAAAACAGCCCGCTTGAAAAGGGAATCGCTTTTGCAGATGAATTAAGGCAGATAATAGCGGACACGGAATTTACTCAAAATAAAATCCGGGCAACTGTAAGCGTAGGTTCGGCGGCTTTTCCCGAAAACGTCAAAACGGAAGAAGATTTATTGCTTGCCGCAAAGGAAGCTTTATATCACGCGCAGCATGAAGGCAGGAATAAAGTATCGCACCTATGAATAAAAACACTTAAGATAATAGTTTCGTTGAGAGCAAAAATTTGTTGTCAAAGATTACTTTAAAATATTTACTTCAATAAACGATTCTTTTCGGGACTGGTGGTAGACCCGGTGAGTTGCTTTAATAAAATCTTGGCTTTTAGCTTTATATATATTTTCAACGTGCTTCCAGAGGGAACCATTTAACTCTCCGTGAAAAATCTGCTTCCAATTTTATAAGTATTTCGTCTTTTTATCGGTTATGAACATCTCTCTCTTCCGGCATAATCCAATTTGTGTTTGGATTGCCTCCCGGTCCC
>CAZYAM010000070.1:0-14507 GCA_964645575.1 uncultured Ignavibacteriaceae bacterium | reverse complement strand
TCTGTTTAATCCGCCATGAATACTGAGATAACCAAGAATTGTATAGTTCTTACTTACCACGATATACACACCCGGCGATTTAATCGTATAACGTTTCAAAGAATCGGCGCTTAAGTACGGCTCTTTACCCTGTGAATCAAATCCAATTGCCAAAGCAGGCATTATTATGCCTTCACTTATAATACGCAGCTTAGCATTCACTCCCGGCAGCGGATTCATATTTATACTATCCTTACCGATAATACCTGTGCCTCCATAGGATATACCAAATGTAAATGGCTCAAAAATACCGACCGTGATACCGGCCAGCATCCCGCCTCTCTGAAAAAAAACCGATGAAACCGAGTACGATCCGCGCCTTAATAATCCTGCCGTCGGTTTATCAACAAGCATGGTCGGTTCAACAGCCGCAGCACTGCCCGCATAGCTTTGTGCTATTGCAGTATTATGAGTTATTGCAATCAATATTCCGAGTTTCAGTATTTTTTTTATCGCTTTCATCGATTCTCCTTTTCAAGTATTCGTCACACTTCATCATCACCAAATACTTTTCCAATTTTTTTTGCCGGCTTACTCGTTTTATCTGCCGGTGTACCAACTTCATTTTTAAAACTAATGCGTGCCTTTTCTTTTCGCACAACTCTAAAACCCTCTTCGCAGTGCAATTCATTTTCCGCAATTTTGTCTTCCTTTTTATGTTTTGCAGAAAGCTGAAGCACAGGAGCCGATGCCGATCCTAATGGCCTATTTTCTCCGACTACTTGAAGCATCTTTTTTAAGACTGCCTGACCCTCATTTATCAGATCTTCTTCCGAATACGCAAGGAGATGCCCTTCCCTTACAAAGAATTCACCGTTTATCATTACATCACTTACATGTTGTGATGTTGCTTCCTGTAAAATAATATCAAGTATCCTTTCATTATTCTCATCGGCAAGTACAGAATTAATACGGAACCCGGACAAATCAAGAAAAACAATATCTGCTTTTTTTCCTGTCTCGATTGAGCCAATTTCATTATCCATATCAAGTGCTTGCGCCCCGCTTCTTGTATGAAGCGCCAGCATGTCATATGACTTATCCAAAGGCAAACCGAGCATCTTAAGGAGAGAACAATAAGTTTGAATATTTTCTAAAGGCTGTGCTGCTCCCCAATCACTTCCAAGCGACAATTTCACATTATATCTGAATAACTTCTCAAAGGGAGGTATATTTGTCCTTTTTCGAAGGATCGACATTGGAGACAAAATTAGTGGTGTACCGGACTTCGCAATAATTCCCGCATCGTCGTCATTTAAACAGGCAAGATGCAATAAATGTACTGGAAAATCGAATATATGATAATCGGCATATAATTGTACAATGGATTTATTGAAATTTTTCTTCACTACATCATACCCATGCTGAGTTTGTCCTAAATGCAGCATTACCGGCCATCGAAGTTCATGGGCAATCCGGATAGTGGATTGGAAATTGTATGTCGTAAGGTTTTCTTCATTACTGATAGCACATGCAAACCGATATGATGCTTGATGTAGTTTCTTTGCAGCCTCGATCTGATCACTATTATGCAGACCAATAACTCCTCTTATGTTCGCTTGCCTCATTGCTTCAAGAGCGGCTGAAAAGGAATTCTCAGGAGTATCAAAACCATACTCTGCTAACGTCGTTACTCCCGATTTTAACGCAGCGCAATAAGACAATCGATAAAGATTTAGAAACTCTTCGTATGTAGCTTCCTTGCGTAAATAATTTACGGCATGACTGATAACCGAATTCTTATTCCACTGCGCCATCGGCTGCCCGGAACTAATATATCGTAAAATGAACGATTCACCGACATGATGCGCATCCACAAATCCCGGAAGAATGACTTTATCGGTTGCATCAATAATTTCTGCTGAAGGATGCAATGCCTTCAGAACCTGGACAGGTTTTCCGATATCAACAATACATCCTTTCTGGATAAGTAAAGTCAGTCTTCCGGCATGATTTTTTCTATTACCTGTGAAAACAAGTCCGTTTTCAATTATTTTTATAGATTCATTCATACCTGCTGATTTTTCCTATGCCAGCTCGTTCCATCCTTTTTATCTTCAAGACGGATTCCTATGGCTTCCAGTTCATTACGAATAATATCCGCAGCCCACCATGCCTTTTCTTTTTTTGCCTGCTGTCTGACTTTAATATGAATATCTATCAATTGCGATTCAATATTATCTCCGGTTATTTTTGTAGATAATTGTTCCGGTATAATTCCAAGAATCCGACTGCCAAGTTCGCTGAAACACGTATCAATCTGTTTAAGAAATTCCGGAGAGAACTTTTGTTCGGAATGAAGTGCTTGATTTGTTTCGCGAGATAATTCGAAGATCACTCCCATCGCCAGTGGTGCGTTGAAATCGTCATCCATAGCTTCTAAAAAACGTTTTCTGTATAAGGACAGATCAAAGCTTATTCCTCCGGTTCGTTTCTCAGATTCGGCTTTCTTTATTTCCTCCCGGATATTACGAATAGTTGTTAACAGTTTTTCATAACCGGCCTTCGCGCCCTGCAATGCTTCATCGCTGAAATCTAATGTGCTGCGATAATGACTTTGTAAAATGAAGAAACGAACAACAAGCGGATCATATTTTATAAAAGCATCCTTCAACGTCACAAAATTGCCAAGCGATTTCGACATTTTTTTCCCACCCACCGTAACAAGATTGTTATGAATCCAGTACTTAGCAAACGGTTTTCCTGTGGCAGCTTCACTTTGCGCAATTTCGCACTCATGATGCGGGAACTGGTTATCCATCCCGCCGCCGTGAATATCAAAAGTCTCACCGAGATATTTCATAGACATTGCCGAACACTCAATATGCCAGCCGGGGAAACCTTCGCCCCAGGGACTTGGCCAGTGCATAATATGACCGCTTTCAGCTTTTTTCCATAAGGCAAAATCCGCCGGATGGCGTTTCTCGGAACGCGATTCTACACGCGTTCCTTCAACTGCTTCGTCAAGCACTCTTCCGGAAAGTTTCCCGTAATTTCTAAATTTTTGTACATCATAATAAACAGAACCGTTTACCTCATACGCAAAACCCTTTGCAAGCAGGCGTCTTACAATCTCAATCTGTTCGGTGATATGCCCCGATGCGCGGGGAGAAATATCAGGCCTTATAATCCCAAGCTTGTCCATATCATCAAAATAACTTTGTGTAATTCTTTCAGCAATCTGCATCGGATGTATTTTTTCAATTTTCGACTGCTTCAGCATTCGATCTTCACCGTCATCAAGCAGGTGGCCTACATCCGTTATATTTTGAATGTACAGCACTCTGTAACCGACATATCGCAAGTATCTTACGATAGTATCAAAGGAGACATAACTTTTTCCATGGCCTATATGCGAGTCGCTGTAAACTGTAGGCCCGCAAACATACATGCCGACGAGTCCTTCATGAATCGGTTTAAATTCCTGTTTCTGACGGGTGAGTGTATTATATATAAAAAGAGCCATATTAGATTAGGTTTTAGGTGTTAGGTATTGGGTATTAGGTTTTTGTTTTTGTTCTTTCTCGTACTCTTGAGATAAATCCATTAAGCATTTTTTGTTCCTCAGAAACCATTTGAAGAGCAGGTTCAATTTTACTTCTTGAAATAAGTCCTATATTTTCAGTAATTGACAGTTGAGTTTCAAGTTCATATGCCGACCCAATTGCAACTTCTAAAAATCTTTTAAAATCAGGTTCAGTGTTCCTGCTGCAATCCTCTGCAATATTTGAAGGAATCGATACTGCGGCACGTTGCAACTGTGATTTCAATCCATACGTTTCGTCTTTAGGCAATGACGCAGAAAGCTTATAGACACAAACGACGATATCCATCGCTTTCTGCCATATCATGAGCTCCCGAAAATTTCTCATTAACCTTACCTAATCCCTTTTGCCTAAAACCTAATTCCCGACATCTTCATTTCTTTCCAATCAATTCTTTCGCTCCATTTAAGCTGGCTTCCGTAACTTTTTCTCCGCTTAATAAACGCGCTACTTCACGAATACGTTCTTTTTCTGACAGTTTACCAATAGTTGTTGATGTACGGTTTTTTGATTCATTCTTTTCTACTGCAAAATGACAGTCGGCAAAACCGGCAATCTGCGGCAGGTGTGTAATCGAAACAACTTGATGAAACTGCGACAGACTCTTTAGACTTTTACCTACCGCCTGTGCAATCCTCCCGCTGATACCGACATCTATTTCATCAAACACAAGTAACGGTAATCTGTCAGCTTTAGCAAGTATTGTTTTCAATGCGAGCATAATTCTTGAAATTTCTCCTCCGGATGCAACTTTCACTAAGGGCTTTACATCTTCACCTATATTGGTGGAGAGGAAAAATTCCACGAAATCGATTCCATGAGGCATTGCTTCATAATAATCCCGTCCAAGCTTCACGTATGCAGTGCCGGCTTCTCCATCCGACTTTCCCATAATTTTATTCTCAATCTTCACATCGAATTGTGCATTTGCAATACCTAACTTTGCCAGTTCTCCACACACTGCTTTATTGATCTTGCCTGTAAGCTCCCGGCGTTTAGCCGAAAGACGCTGTGCAGCTGCAGAACACACCTTTTGTTCGGATTCAATCCGCTCTTTCAATTTACTGATTTCATTTTCAAAGTTCTCTGCCATTGCAAATTCCCTGCCTATCTTTTCCCGCTGCTCGATGACAGTGTCTAAAGAACCGCCGTATTTTTTCTTTAAAAGCGCCAGCCGGCCTAACCGCTCTCGTATCTGCTCCAACCGATCGGGATTAAACTCTATTTTTGAATTATATCTCTGAATAAACTTCGTTATCTCGCCGACGATTACAGCCGCGGAAGCGCATTCGTTTTTTATATCTTCAAACGCCGTGTCAATTCGTGCAAGATCTTCTAACTGATTTCGTGCTTTGACAAGAAGATCATAGACCGACTGCCCGCCGGCAGATTCCAAACCCTCCCGTGTCGAATCGCCTTCATAGAGAGATTGATACAGCTGTGATGTCGCTTCAAAAAGTTTTTCTGAATTCTCCAAAATGCGCAGCTCGTTTTCCAAATCCTCTTCTTCGCCTTTTCGCGGATCGACCGCATCAATTTCCTTGATTTGAAATTCATACAAATCACGTTTTTCTTTCAGTTCATTTTCTTTCCGGGAAAGTAATCGCAGTTCAGCGAAGAGTTCTGTGAGATGATGATACGGCACACGGTATTCTTCCGTCAAGCCGTCAAGACTTCCGAATTCATCTAAAAGCCCGATATGCGTCTCCGATCGAAGCAAAGACTGATGTTCATGCTGGCCGTGAAGGTCGACTAAGTTATCGCCTATTTCTTTTAATACAGCAAGTGAGACAGGAGAATCGTTTACAAAACAGCGCGATTGCCCTTTAATGGAAACTTCCCTGCGAAGAATAAGGTCATCCTGCAAATCAATTTCATTGTGTTCAAGCAATGTTTTGATCTTTTGATTTCCTGTAATTCCTAATATTCCTTCAACGATAGCTTTCTCGCTCCCTTTTCGAACAACTTCGGCACTGGTCCGATCACCGAGAATAAGACTGAGAGCATCAATAATGATGGATTTTCCTGCACCTGTTTCGCCGGTGAGGATATTGAGTCCGCTCTCGAATTCGATATCTACAGATTCGATGAGAGCATAATTACGAATAGAGAGAGATTTGAGCATATCTATATGCTCAAATGTAATCAAAAAAGATGGAATTTCAATGAAGTGTTAGCGATACAAACGCAATAAATCAATTTTACGATGAACCTTTAGATTCAACATCAAAGTACCGGATTTCCGGTACATCGCCAATGACTGTATGGTAATATGAATATTGAATGAATTCTGCAAGGGCCTCTTCCTCGCGTTCACCAAGGTCGTATGAAAATGAGGAGAGGTATTGTGTCATTTCTCCAATTGAAAGATTCTGCTGCCGCGCTATTTCCTGGGCAATATGCATTTGCAGGTTTACACCGTTGCTCTTTGCCGTAAGCATGGCTTTCGCTTCTATTTCTGTCATCTCTTCTTCACGTCCTACCCAGAATCCGTGAACATACGGCAAATCGGTCAGATCATTCCATTCTTCAACAAGATCGAGCGTAAAGATACCCGATTCCTCGTATGAATTAGGAATTCCGTTCACTACCAAAGCAGCGTCCGCTTTCTCAAGCATTGCATCTATATCCGGCATCATAGGAATAAATTGAAGATTCTTATGAGATGGGTCATTTTGATACTTTTCCTCAATAATTATCTTTGCAAGAATGATTTCCGAGGTGAAACGCACGTCAACTGCAACACTATTAATATTGCGCAGATCCGATTTTAGTAAAAGTTGAATCGTATTAGTCGGGATTGACGAGGCAACACAAATGCCCGGCACAATACAATACTCTGCTCCGTGCCTTGCATAATCGATAGGAGATAAAAAAGCGTTCCGAATTCCTTCGGAACGCTGACTGAATTTCAACGCATTTTGCGCGGGTATGTCTACGATCAGATCAAATGGAGACTCTGTTCGATCCAAGCCAAACAAAAGCGGCTTCAAGTAAAGCGCATTTGAAACTGCAAGCCGCGATTTCATCATGCATTCGTTTTTTGCGCAACCGCTTTCGTAGCAAGATTGCGCACATAATAGATTTTCGAACGGCGGGTTTTGCCTTCTTTTACCTTCTCAATTTTTGCAATGCGCGGAGAATGCATGGGGAATATTCTTTCGACACCGACTCCGTCGGAAATCTTCCGGACTGTAAAAGTCGCATTGACGCCTGATCCGCGCTGTCCCATAACAATGCCCTGGAATTCCTGAATGCGTTCTTTATCACCCTCTATTACTTTCACATGCACGTTTACGATGTCGCCTGACCTGAATTTTGGAACATCCGTTTTTAATTGAGTCGCCTCAACAAGCTTCAACTTATCCATTTGTGTTTTACTCCGCTAAATCAACATATCGTGTTTTTAATTTTCAATTCTTCTTCATTTACAATTCAGAACTTTTGCCACGCAGCCGTTTCGTTCTCTGTTCGCGCTGTTCCAAACGCCACCGCTCTATTTCGCTATGGTTCCCGGAAAGCAAGACATCCGGAATAGTCATTCCGCAATATTCTGCCGGCCTTGTATACTGAGGGCAACCGAGCATCCCGTCCTGAAACGAATCGGTTAATGCTGATTCACCGTCATTTAAGACTCCTGGAATAAGCCGTACAACCGCGTCTACTACAACCGCTGCAGCTAACTCTCCTCCTGTCAAGACATAATCGCCGATAGAAATTTCGCGTGTAACCAGCGCTTCGCGAACCCGCTGATCGACTCCTTTATAATGGCCGCACAGCAGTATGAGATTTTCTTTCAGCGACAACTGTGTTGCAACTTTCTGAGTAAATAATTCGCCGTCGGCCGCGAGAAATATTATTTCGTCATAGCTGCGCTGCGACTTCAATGTTTCAACACATTCAAAGAACGGTTCCGGTTTCAGCACCATCCCTGCGCCGCCGCCGTAGGGTGTATCGTCTATAGTGTTATGTTTATCGTGCGTATAAGCACGGAGATCGTGTAAAAAAATCTCAACAATCTTTTTATTTTGAGCCCGTTTCAGTATACTTTCCTGTAATGGGCTTTCCAACAACTTCGGCAATCCTGTTACAATATCAATGCGCATCACTCAAGCAATCCTTCCAAAGCATGGATAGTAATGCGTTTCGCTTTTACATCTACTTTCCGGATGATCGCTTTAACTGCAGGAATTAAGAATTCCTTTTTGCCGTTCCTGACAACCCATATATCATTTGCCGGAAGCGAAAGCAGATCAGCTACTATTCCGACTTTCATCTGCTCTTCGGTAACCACTTCACACCCGATTATATCGTCCATGAAGTAGTTTCCTGTTTTTAGTTTTATTGTCTGCTCTTTCGAAACAAACAGATATTTATTCCGAAATCTGCTTGCTTCTTGCAGCGTTTCAATACCATTCAGACTTACTACGACCTGTTTAGCGTCGATCCGCACTACGCAAATATCCCGCAGTTCCACGCTTTTTGAATCGCGCCCCACCCATACCGACTGCAAATCTGCAAATCGTTGTTTATCAGCTGTCAGCGGGAGAATTTTCATCTCTCCCCGAGTACCAATCGGTCTGGATATTCTACCAATCGCAATCAAATCCATACAGAATATCCCGTAACCTATCCGAGATTTAAAGCATTAAGTTTTTTAAACCGCCGTCTATCCGACGATATCTAAAACCGCCCGCTTGCCTTCTTTTGCAGCGACCGCTTTCAGCAACACGCGTAAGGACGTCGCCGTTTGACCACGCCTCCCGATTACTTTTCCGATCTCTCCTTCACCTACCTTGAGTTTGAAGACATGCTTGTTCTCTTTTTCTTCAATCTCAATAGCAACGCTTTCTGGATGATCCACCAGATGCTTTACAACGAACTCAAGAAATTCCTTCATCGTTCCACCTCGGTATCAGTTGTTCTCAGGGCATTTGCGGGCTTACTTTAAATTTAAATCCCATTATACAACAATTTCAATTGTGGAAACAGCGTTAGTGCCTTGCTTCTGCGCTAACCATGGATTATGAATTGCTTTTTAAAAATCAATTGTCAAAATCCATACGATGGTAAAACCATCAAGCAGACGATCGAGTATTCAGATTATACTACGCAGCAGCCGGTGCTGGAGCCGGAGCTTCTGCCTGTGAAGCGGCTTTCTTCTTCCGCTCTGCTCGTCGTGATTTCCGATCTGCTTCACGCTTCGGTTTTTCAACTTGAAGCATCTGCCAGCGTTCCATCACACTTTTCACTGTCGCTTCATCTTTACCCTGACGCGTAAGCGTCCAGTGCAGCCAAAAACCGGTACGTCTCAATAATGAGCGCACTGTATCGGTAGGCTGTGCACCTTTACGCAGCCAAAATTCTATGCGCGGTTCTTTTAATTTCAAAGTGATTGGATTTGTATGCGGATCGTATTGCCCGAGAGCTTCGAGATATCCACCGTTGCGAGGAGAACGGGCATCCGTAGCAACCAATTTATAAATCGGGTGCTTCTTCTTTCCCTCTCTCCGCATTCGAATTTTAACCAATGTTATTACTCCTGTTTTTTACCTGACTCAGTTATCAATATAGTTATTTTCATTATCGATTGTCAATTTATTGGAAATTGCATTCCTTGCATCATGCGGCGCATATTCCCTTTTTTGAACCGTTTCATCATTTTTTGCATCTCTTCGAACTGTTTCAACAGCCGGTTAACATCCTGTACGGTCGTGCCGCTTCCCAATGCAATACGGCGTCTCCGGTTTCCATTAATCATCGATGGACGCAATCTCTCTTCAGCAGTCATCGATTGAATAATCGCTTCAACACGGATAAGGCCTTTATCGTCAATTTCTGCATTTGCCGGAAGCTTATTCATTCCGGGAATCATTCCTACAACTTGACTGAGAGGCCCCATCTTTTTGACTTCTCTAAGCTGATCTAGAAAATCTTCGAAAGTAAATTGCGACTTCCGAAGCTTTTCTTCCATCTTGATCGCTTTTTCTTCGTCGAAATGCTCTTGAGCTTTCTCAACAAGCGTCACAATATCGCCCATACCGAGAATACGAGACACAATTCGTTCCGGATAAAAAGGCTCCAGCGCATCCAACTTTTCACCTACACCGATAAATTTAATCGGCTTTTGAACCACTGCCCGTATCGAAAGTGCGGCGCCGCCGCGGCTGTCACCGTCAAGTTTTGTAAGAACAATACCGTCGAAATTCAAACGTTCATGAAACGCTTTTGCGGTATTAACAGCATCCTGACCGGTCATTGCATCGACCACAAACAAAACTTCATGAGGCTGTGCAACATTGAGAACTGCTTCCACTTCCTTCATCATCTCTTCATCAACATGCAAACGGCCTGCTGTGTCAATTATAACCGTATCCCGTACATTTTTACGTGCGAAGCTGATGGAGTCTTGTGCAATTTTAACCGCTCCAACTCCGCGTTCCGAATATACCGGTATCTCAATCTGTCTGCCTAATACCTCCAATTGATCGATAGCGGCAGGGCGGTGGACATCTGCACCGACCAGCAATGGAAATCGTCCTTTACTTTTCAGATGATTAGCCAGTTTCGCAGAGAATGTCGTTTTTCCGGATCCCTGCAATCCTGCTACCAAAATAACTGTCGGCGGCGTTTGCGCCGATGCAATATCTGTTTTCGATTCACCAAGCAGTCTTACCATCTCATCATGAATAATTTTGATGATAAGCTGTCCCGGAGTAAAACTTGCCAGAACTTCCTGCCCTACGGCGCGCTTTTGAACATCTTCAATGAACTGTTTGACAACCTTATAGTTCACATCTGCATCTAGTAAAGCACGACGCACTTCACGCAAAGATTCCTCGATATTCTGAGGTGTGATCTTTCCCTGTCCCCGAAGTTTTTTAAATGCTGTTTCTAACTTCTGGGTAAGACTCTCAAACATTCACTATCCGCAGTCAATAGAACAAAAAACTTCTTTCGTCCCGATACTAGTAAAACCGAGAACGCTAGAAGTCTATTCGAGTTTACTACTTAAAAAATAGCGAAAAAAGGGCAGGCAATCAAGAAGTTATTTTGGATTTTCTGTCCAATATTCTTCTTTATCTACGCATTTTTAACCTTAATTTTCACAAATATTCAACAGAATCCGGTACCTTTGAGAAATTCTCTTTCCAATGAACATTTAAGATAATTACTTTTTTATCGCGTTTCAATTATTCATTTTAATCATTTTACCAGCATCATTTTCTTCTGAAATGTGCGCTGCTTATTCTGCCCGTCTTTTGCAATAAGCCGATAAATATACATACCGCTGGCATATCGGCTTGCATCGAACGTTTTCTGATAATATCCCGGTTCCTGTTGTTCATTGACCAATGTCGCTACCTCCCTGCCGATTATATCGTATATCTTTAAGGATACAGTATATTGTGTCCCTACGGCGGGTAATTGATATTCGATTGTTGTGGTAGGGTTAAAAGGATTTGGATAGTTTTGGCATAATTCATACGTCCTTGGAGGCGCTATCGTTACCTTAATATCCTTTGTCCATTGCTGCCCATTCTTATCGATTATTTTAAAGCTTAATGTTTGCTCTTTGTTTAACTGAGCCGTTTTATCAACCGTGAATGTAAATACAGCCGCCTGTTCTTCTTTGGCTTTTATGCTCGTTAACGTTACGGATTTTTCCACGAATTTTATTCCTTCTGGAATACTTGTCGCTTCCACTTTTATCTGATTTACTGATATTGCCGAGGTATTGGCAACGGACAATTCTATTGTATTTTCAATTGCAGTTCCTGTTCCCTCGGGGAAAGGAATTTCATAGACATCCTGGCCGGCTGGTTGAGCAATGCAAATACTTGCACTAAGAATTAAAACCATTATATATCGCATTTCTTTGACTCCTCTGTTTTTCATATAATCAAATCGTAGTCGAAAGCTTTAGCTTTCGCATCGAGATATCCCTGACTCCGCAATCTGAAGATTGCGGCTACCAAATCACTCTCCTGCCGCATCGGACGAAGACTAAAGTCTTCGACTACCGTGGCCCTAGTTTTCTGTCCTATAGTTGCACTTTTATTTAAAAGCCAGAGTGTAACTCTGTATTGAATCTTCTTCGACATTGCAACTGTCGAAGAGAAGACGACCCTCCTTTTTTTCCCCTGTCCGATAGTTGCACTATCGGACACGATTCAAAACGGAGTTGGACTCCAATATGAAGGTCCGGTCGTTGACCGGACTCTACATCTCACCTGTCCGTCGCATCAGGCGAAGACTGAAGTCTTCGACTACCGTGTGCCTAAATACGGATTTGATGCCCGCCCAACAAGACGGCGGGTAAAAATCAAAGCCCTACGGTTCCTACTGCCCACGCACTCAAAAACTCATAGACTCACAGACTCATAGACTTATAAACTCACCGACTTACTTCCTGATACTTGCCCAACTCCTCTTCCAACTCCTTATCCATCTTCGGCATCGGCTGACCTATTGGTATTGTAAGACGTTCCAATATATACTCCGCCCGGTAATACAACGATATGTATCCTCCGGCTTTTACATATATCCTGCTATTTGGATATCTCTTCGTTATCTCATACGCCTGTCTTACCGTCTGCCGGAATAACGTTATATACAATGCCGATGATGTTGAATCTGGTTTCTGTAATCTCTGCCTGGCTATACCAAGACTCGATTCTAATCCTCTTATAAGAATCTCTCCGCCTATTAATCCAGCAGAAGCATCTGTTCGTATTTGTGTCCTGAGCGCTGTTATCTGGTCTAATAATGATGCATTTGATTTATTGGGAAGAACTATGACTTTCCCTGTGATTTCTCTTGCATAGTTATATAGCAAGTTATACGCTTCTGCTTTTACAAACTGATTGCCCTGTGAGAGGTATTTTAGACGTATGAGTTTATAAAAACTTTCTATTCCCTGCGCACAGCCGATTGAGTCTTTTGCTGTATATTTGCTTTTTGCGTTCTGCAAGTTCTGTCTGAGTATTTGTACGAACGTTCGATTGCCTATCCAGTTGTTTGAATACGACATCTGGAGTCTTGCCGAGAGGGTGTCGAGCATTTCTGGGACGGTAATAACAATTTCCTGCTGAGGCAGTTGTTCTAACAGATATTCTGTATTATAGCGTATTAGTGCATATGCTTCGCTTGTAATATTGGATATGCTATCGATGTTTACATCTTGTAGGACTTGGTTCAGCGTTGTTCGTGTTGATGCTGTATTGTTCTGCTGTAGGTTTATCTTTGCAGAGTTAAAATAACCTAAATATTTATCTGCAGTTGTTTGATCTTTAATCCAATCCAATGAGCGGGATTGTGTGGTATAGGATATAAGTGTATCTAAGATTGTCCGAGGATTAAAGATTGCTTGTGGTGCATAAGGACCGACAATCCAACCATAGTAGTTTACCATATTTCTTATAGAATCTTCTTTCTCAAGAGTCCATGGTACATATGCGGTATCATCTATAGGAGGAAAATACTGAAGTACATCAAACCAGGGTTTAATTGTTAATCTTCGAATTCCCGGAAGACCCTTACTCGTTAATTCGATGCCAGATATACTTTCGCCAGGTTTCGGATGATCACCAAGAACCGATATGCCAATTGTTAAACGCACTGTAATTGTAGCATCCCAACTCCTGCTTAATAATTTGGCCGCACTCACAGGTACAACTCTATCTCCATAATCCTGAAAATCTGATCGAAACTCACGTTCAATATATGATCGATCGAAGCGGAGTCCTGCAGTATCAATTACTTCGGATTGAGAATCCCTTGAGATATCAATTTCTATCTTCCAAATATCTCCTCTGTTTGTAATATCATTTGTTATAGAATAAGTGTAGGAATAAACACTAATTGCTGGTATATAACTCACTCTACAATTAAATTGAACAAAGTGAATAAATGGATAATTCGTGCTTATTGAATCTCCTATTGCGTAAATTAGTGATGGGAAAAACAACATCGGCAATAAAAAACTAAATAATATTCTTTTCATTTGTAACCTCAACAATTTTTAATAATGAAATTCAAAGTGGATTGGTCGTTCATTTTCCGGGCTAGCGCCATAAACATCAAAAATATCAATTAGCTTTTCTCCAATAGCAGTCCATTTGCCATGCCTACTACCGTCATCTATTTTAATTCTATTGTTCGGATCATTAATATCTACACTTGTTCCTGTTCGATGATAGAGATGCGCTTGACTATTTCTCCCATCCCATCTCCCACTTATATCAAATCGTCCTCCAAATCGGAGACTCATATCATTCAGACTTAGAACGAAAGGATTCGCGAGTGTATCCTGTGACCACTCATAGAATTTACGAATTGCCCTTTGAAAACTATCAGACATTTTATGAATGCACCAATTGTTATCAGGATGCCTTGTTGCACCTTGTGCTGATTGTGAAAAGGTCCATTGTGAGTTTGAGGTGACATTTCTAAAATTAATCAAAGAATCAACTTTTTCCATAATACTAATAGAATCAAGTAAGAGTGATTTACTCCTTGATTTTAGATATATTTTCATCGAATCACCGAATATAGATGCATTATATTTTACTGCAAATTTACCTTCTGCATTTGTTATATCCTCTAATGGGCGACGATGTTGAGTTGCTTGGCCAACAAGGAAATAACCATAATTGTCATCATTATCCACACGGCTGATATCCCTTGTGTCACCATGGTTATGCCCACCTGAACCAACTACATAATCAGTCCATAATTTGAACGGATGGTTCGCCACAGATTTACCACCTCTTGTCATTTTCACTTCAAAGACTTTTTTCCTTTGTTCGATCCTAAAAGGACTATCATCTTCTGTTGGTATAGAAGGACGAACTTGATACGGCGCCTCCATAACAATCTTCAGTGTTTGCTCAACGACAATTGCATCACGTTCTCCATATT